>NZ_RZTG01000017.1:91962-113167 GCF_003997175.1 Mesorhizobium sp. Primo-A | reverse complement strand
TGTCTCGCCCAATCGCGGGTATCCCGCCTGCACGGGTGATCGGCGATGAGCTCGAAGGACGACCCCTTCGGTCCGGCGGGCAAGACCGTCATTCGCGCAAATCCACGGCGCACGCAAAAACCGCCGCCGGTTCCGGAGCAATCCATCGCGGACACCTCCAGGATCGAGGATTCAACCGTGTTCGATCCTGGCGTCGTGCGGCCACCGGGCTGGGTATCAGGAACCGTCATCTATCAAGGCCCGGCCCTGGGTGCCCCAGCAGGTACCAGCTCTTCGGCCGCCGCATCAAAGCCGCCCATCGAGCAGCGCATGCTGCTCGGCGCCGCCGAGGTGGTCAGATACTGCGCGGCAAACACTATTCTCGCTGCGGCCGCTCCTTTGCTGATGCTGTTTGGGCAACTCAGGCTGATGCCTGTCGAAAGACAGGCGGAGCCACTGGCGCAACATGTCGCTGAGGCCATCGAAAAATTCGACCGGACGGTGGAGAAATCGGACGTTGCCGAAGAGGATGCGCGGATTGCGCGTTATGTTCTGTGCGAAACAGCCGACGATCTCATCGGCAACCTGCCTTGGCCTGGGAAAGACGACTGGTCGCAACGCAGCATGTCGTGGCAGTTCTTTCATACCCAGTCCTCCGGCACAGGCTTCTACGAAGCACTGAACAAGATCCTGGCCCATCCCGAGACACATTACGATCTGCTCGAACTGATGCATGTCTGTCTGTCGCTGGGGTTCGAGGGCCAGTATCGCGGCGTGAGGCGCGAAGACAACAATCTCGAGCGCGTTCGACGCGACGTCTACGAGACGCTTCGCTACTTCAGGACGCGTGCGGGTGAAGACATCTCGCCGCGCTGGCAGGGCTTGGCCGAGACGATGGCGCAGTCCTCGGCCCGCCTGCCGCTTTGGGTGGTTGCCGCGTCAGCGTCGGCGCTGCTGGCGGCAGCGTTCTTCGCATTGCGGGTCTTCATCTCCAATGAAGGCGACGCCGCCGCAGGTGAATTGCTGGCACTCAACCCATCAATACCCGTCGCTATCGAGCGCGCCAGCGTGGCGCCGCTGGTCGAGCCAGCCAAAGTCGCCCCACCGGCGGCCAACGCTCAGATCGATCGTATTCGTGCGGCGCTGGCCAAGGACGTCGAAGGCGGCGGACTGGCCATTGGCACCAAGGGCGACTTCATCGTCGTGGAAATCAACAATCTGCTGCTGTTCCAGTCCGGCAGGGCCGAGACGAAGCCGGAATTTCAGCCCATCGCCGCCGACATCGCCGCGGCTCTTGAGCACGAGCCTGGACCGATCCGGATCGTCGGCCACACGGATAATGTCAAACCGCGTCGGTCGAGCGCCTTCAAATCCAACTTCGACCTTTCGCTGGCCCGGGCCAAAGCCGTCGAAGCGCTGATGGCCGCGAAATTCAGCGATCCCTCGCGACTGACGGTGGACGGCAAGGGCGAGGACGAACCGATCGCCGAAAACGCGACGCCGGAAGGCCGCGCCAGGAACCGCCGTGTCGATGTGATGATCCCCAGGGAGGAGACATTGTGACGACCTGCTGGAAGCATCCATGACGCGTTGGCTGCTGCGGATATTCAGCATGACCGCGCTGATCGGCTTCGCGACGGCCATATGGTTTGCCGGCCCCTTGATCCGCTTTGCCGATAGCCGGCCGCTCGGGCCTGCCTGGCTGCGTGCAACGATCATCGGTGTAATCGTGGCGACGCTGGCGCTTGTTCACGGGCTGCGTTTCTGGCAGGGGAGGAAGGCGCAAAAAGCGCTCGAAACCGTCGTTGCGCACAATGATGACCGCGATGATGACGATGGGCGGCTGCTCGAAGCCCGCATGAATGAGGCCTTGGCGGCGCTCAAAGGGTCGAGCGGCAAGCGCAACTTCCTCTACGACGTCCCCTGGTACGTCGTCATAGGCCCGCCGGGTGCCGGCAAGACAACGGCACTGGTCAATTCGGGGCTGAATTTTCCGCTTGCCGGTTCAGGAGACGCCCAACCGGTGGCCGGCATTGGCGGAACACGTGCCTGCGACTGGTGGTTTACCGACCAGGCCGTGTTGATCGACACCGCAGGTCGCTACACGACGCAGGATTCCAATGCTGAGAGCGACAAGAAGAGCTGGCTCTCCTTCCTGTCACTGCTCAAGAAGCACCGCGCCCGGCAACCGATAAACGGCGTCATCCTGGCCATCAGCCTTGCCGATCTGATGAGCTTCGACGACCGGCAGCTAGATACCCACGTCGCCGAGATACGCAACCGGCTGAGGGAAATCCACGAGACGCTGAAAGTTCAGTTTCCAGTCTATCTGATTTTCACCAAGGCCGATCTTGTCTCCGGTTTCATGGACTACTTCGGCGGTTTCGACGAGTCACGAAGGCGCAAGGTGTGGGGCGCGACATTCCAGACCGCGGAGCGCGACAGGAACATGGCCGCTGGAGCCCCTGCCGAATTCGATGCGCTGGCAAAACGACTGGCCGACGAGATGGCCGACCGCCTCCAGGAAGAGACTGATCCCGTCACGCGCATCTCCATCTTCGGTTTTCCGGCACAGTTCGGCGCACTAAAGGGCCGAGTTACCAGCTTTGTCGCCGCTCTGTTCAATCCCGGACGCAGCCAGGTGAATGTCAGCCTGCGTGGATTGTATTTTTCGTCCGGCACGCAAGAGGGCACGCCTATCGATCAGGTGCTGGGCGCGATCGGCCGCAATTTCGGTGGCAATTCCCGCCCTCACCTTTCTGGAACCGGCAAAAGCTTCTTTTTGCATGATCTGCTGACGGACGTCATTTTTGCCGAATCGGGCTGGGTTTCGTATGACAAATCGGCTGCAAGGCGTGCGGCGATCGTCAGATTTGGTGGCCTGGGTGCCATAACGCTGATCGCCGCCGCCGCACTGGGTACGCTCGCCCTGAGCTTTGCTTCCAACCGGTCGCTGATCGCCTCCACAACGCTGGCCATGGGCCAGTATCGCGAGACGGCGGCCCCGTTGCTCAAGGCCAGCACGGTCACCGATGTCGACCTTGAAAACGTCATCGGCCCGCTTGACCAGTTGCGCGATCTGCCGGCCGGGTATGAAACCGGTGACTTGCCGACACCGTTAGAGGAGACGTTCGGCCTCAGCCAGAGGGAGAGACTTCTTTCGGCATCCAAAACAGCCTATCGGCAGGCGCTGGAGCGACTGCTCCGATCGCGCCTGTTGATCCAGGCCGAGCGGACGATCCAGGCCAAGATGGCCGATCCCGTCGCCCTCTACGAACCGTTGAAAATCTATCTGATGCTTGGCGGCAAGGCACCGAAGGTCGATGACGCTTTGATCGTTTCGTGGATGAAGCGGGACTGGGAGCAGAACCGATATCCGGGCGAAAACAATCGCGAAGGACGCGAGCAGCTCCAAAAGCACCTGCGCGCCATGCTGGCATTGGACGACGCCTATGATCCGGTCTTCGAACTCAACCAGCCGCTTGTCGAAGCCGCTCAACGTTCACTCGGGCGTATGAGCCTTGCCGATCGCGCTTCGGCCTTGATCAAGTCGGCTATATACGCAGCGGTGCTGGACGATTTTTCACTGTCTCAGAAAGGCGGGCCGGAAGCGCAGCTGCTGTTCGAGCGCATCGATGGCGGCGATCTGTCAGGGCTTCGTATTCCCGGCATCTATACTCATTCCGGCTTCAACACCTTCTATCTCCGGCAACTGTCGCGCATTGCGCAGATGCTTGTCGACGAGCAGTGGGTTCTCGGGGGCGGCGGCGAACAAGGCGATATCAACCAGCAATTGCTCAAGCTCGGCCCCGAACTTCTTGATCGCTACGGCAAGGAGTTCGCGGCCGCGTGGAACGGCGTTCTCGGCCAGTTGAAATTCAAGGCGATGCTGACGGACAAGCCGCACTACATCGCACTTTCGGCCGCTGCCTCCCCAAGCTCACCGATGAATCAGCTCTTTGCGGCAATCGCCGATGAAACAGCTCTGACGCGGGACTCAGGTGACGGCCCCGATCCCGGCACCGAGATCGAAGGCACGGCCCAGAACCCGCCGCGCAACCCCGCGGATCTGGCCAAGGGCCTGGCCCGCATCGGCATAACAATCGCCAGCGGCAAATCGCAAAGCCGCGCCGGCACCGGGGCCGCCGACGCACGGAACTTCAGTCCAGGAGCAAACATCGAAGCGCAATTCAGACCATTCCAGGCCCTGGTGAACGGCCCTGCCGGACATCGCCCGATCGATGCTCTGACCCAAAACTTCAGCGATATCTATCAGAGCCTGCAACTGGCGGCCGAAGTTCCTTCGCAGACGGAACGCGTCAATTCGAACCTGCAGCTGCAGATAGCCACGCTTCGCGCCAATGTCTCGCGCCTGCCCAAGCAACTCGGCCGGATGGTCAACGCGACGGCGGATGAGTTCGAAGGCAACGTTGCCGAAACCTCGGTGACCAACTTGAATCAGATACTTGACCAGACGGTCACAGCCCCTTGTGAAGCCGCAATCAGCGGCCGTTATCCCTTCGCCCGCGACGCCACCGAGGATGTTGCGATGGCAGATTTCGCCAAATTGTTCGCCCCTGGCGGCTTGCTGGACCGGTTCTTCGCACAAAATCTAGCATCGCTGATCGACATGACCAGCCAGGACTGGACTTGGAAACAGGATGCGCGATTTGGACGCGACCTGTCGAAATCGACCCTGAAAGACTTCCAGCTTGCGGCGGAAATCCGCAGCGCCTTCTTCCCATCGGGCGGTTCGTTGCCTTCGGTCAGCATCACTTTCACACCGTTCTCACTGAATGGCGATGTCGATACGGCGATACTCGATGCCGAAGGCCAGATCGTCTGGAGCAATCAGACGGGCAACGCGCCGAGCGCGGTCACCTGGCCGGGCGAGGCAGCTTCCGCGTCCGCCAGCCTAAGCTTGACGCCGGAGATGCCAGGCCGCGAATCCGCCATCAAGTTCGAAGGGCCCTGGGCGCTGAAACGACTTCTGGACAAGGCTGCCGTCACCGGCGACGACAGCAACATGCAAGCGCGCTTCGTGATCGGCGGACGCGACGTTACTTATGCTCTCCAGACAGGCTCAGGCTCCAACCCCTTCTTCCTCCCGGCCCTGTCCGGATTCAGCTGTCCCAAGGCGTTTTGAACAGGGTTCATCTGCTGAACATGGCGTCGGTCCGCTGACCACGGCGTTCAAAGCCTGGTTTTCCTTAGTTTTCGATACTTTAATGTTCGAGCCTGTGGCAAAGTGGCGCCAGCGAGCGTCCAAAGGTGCGCCGCAGAAGGACGCTTGAAAAGCGCTTGGTGGCAAATTGAATACTGTCGCCCTTTCCGTTGAGAGCTTCGGCGTGAGCCACAAAGGCTGTGTCCGTGAGCTCAATGAAGACAGCTATCTGGTCGAGCCACAAACTGGCGTCTGGGTGGTAGCCGACGGAATGGGTGGACATGACGCCGGAGAGGTCGCTTCCGCCAGTATCGTCGATCATCTGTCAACAATCGGCATTGCGAGCTCAGCTCCCGATCTTCGCGCCCGCTTCGAGGACAGGCTGGGCCGGGCCAATGCCGAGATCCGAGGCATATCTGAATCCCGCGGCATAACCATCGGTTCCACCGTTGCCGCCCTGCTGGCGATGGACGGGCGGTTTGCCTGCCTGTGGGCCGGTGACAGCCGCGTCTATCTTGTCCGCAACGCCTCGATCTCGCAGATCTCGAGAGACCACACCGAAGTTCAGGAGCTCATCGACCGCGGTATCATCAGCGCAGCCGAAGCACGCACGTGGCCGCGCCGCAATGTCATCACGCAAGCGATCGGCGTCAGCGACGAGATTGTCATCGATTTCCAGCAGGGAGAAATCATGCCGGGGGATATTTTTGTGTTGAGCACGGATGGTCTGACGGCGCATGTCACCGACGCCGAGATCGAGGCGGCGACGGTGTCGGCGACACCTCAGGCAGCCTGCGAGAACCTGCTCGACATGGTGCTGGCGCGCGGCGCAACGGATAACGTCACGATCGTCCTCGTAAAGATAGGACACGAGCGCGATGGCCAATTGCCTCCTCCATATCTGCATAGAGCGAAGGCCTGAGGTTGATGGGCTCCGACGACAAGACGCGCATATCGGGGGGCATGGCCAACACCGTCGTAGGCACGCAACTCAGCGGCATCTACGAGCTCGACGAACGCATCGCATTCGGTGGCATGGGCGAGGTTTACCGTGGTCATAATATCCAGACCGGTGACCATGTCGCGATCAAGATCGTCTTGCCCGAGTTCGCCCGTGACCAGACGATCTTGTCGCTGTTTCGCAAGGAGGCATTGATCCTCAATCACCTGTCGCATGACGCGGTCGTGCGCTACCACGTCTTCACGATCGATCCCGGGATCGGCCGTCCCTACCTTGCCATGGAATTCGTCGACGGTGAGTCGCTGTTCGACATCATGCGGCGTGGCGCGATGCCGGCGGCTGATGTGCGCAAGCTCTGCCACCGCCTCGCCTCCGGCCTGAGCGCCGTGCACCAGGCGGGAGCAATACACCGCGACCTCTCGCCCGATAACATCATCTTGCCGGGAGGCCGGGTCGACCGCGCGAAGATCATAGATTTCGGTATCGCCCGGTCGGCGAGTGTCGGCGGTGAGACCCTGATCGGCGGAAAGTTTGCGGGAAAATACAACTATGTTTCACCCGAACAGCTCGGGCTTTACAGCGGCGATGTCAGTGAGCAATCCGATATCTACAGCCTGGGGCTGGTGCTGGTTGCCGCCTTGCGCGGCAAGCCAATCGATATGAGCGGATCGCAATTCGAGGTCATCGAAAAGCGCCGGACCGTGCCTGATCTCACCGACATCGACGATGATTTTCGTGACATCGTTGAACCCATGCTGCAACCGGATCCGCAGGACCGACCGGTTAGCATGGCGGAAATCGCCAGGATGACGCGTGACGAAAACGAGGAGACAACCCCGCCGGCTTCCATCACACCCCGCGATCGGTCGGCTTTGCCGCGAACCTTTGCATCCGGCAGCAAAACCCAGGCACGATCACACAATGTTGAGAGGCACGACGACGCAGCCGCAGCGGGCCCAGGCGGACAGCCCTTCGTAGAGCACGTGCGGCCCGCGCATTTGTTCGAACGGCCGCCTCCGGCGCCGATGCCGCGCGAGGCCACGGCGCGTTTGCCTGGAAGGTCCACAAAGACCCGAACCCTGGCGATCGCTGGCTTGGCGATGCTGGCTGTGGCCTCCGGCGCGGGCCTTTACCTGGGCGGCTTCATGACGCCTGCCACACCGACTGCCGGCAAGACATCGCTTTTGCCACCGGAGCCGTCCAAGCTCCCGCCCGGCCTGTCAAAGCCGCCCCTGGCGGACTCTGCCGCCCCTGAGCCGGCAAAGGCAGTTTCGCCCGTGCAGGCCAGCGGACAGGCGGCTGAAAATCCGGCAGATACGTTGGGGGTTCAAAAGCCGGAGCCTACCAAGCCCGCCGAAGTCCCCTCGCAGAACGACGTCGTCGCGAAGTCACCCGCAACGGACGCCAGGCCGCCACCCGAAAAGGCATCGCCGCCAATCCAGCCGGATACGATGACCAGCGACAGTCAAACGTTGGCCGCTTCCAGTGAGACAACCGCCCCGACGCCGCCGGTAGAGAAAGCCTCGACGCTGCCGCCCGCTGAGCCCAAGGTTGGCGAGAGCCAAAAGCCCGAACCGCAGGCCAGCAAGCCGGCGGCACCCGCAACGCGGGAGCCCAATCCCACTGCGGCCCCGCCGGCTGTCGCGAACGCCGAGAGCCCTGCCTTGCCGACAAGCAACCAGCCGGACCAACCTGCTGTCGCGTTGAACGTGCCCAAACCGGAGATTCCCCCGGCCGTCGACGACATCGCCCAACGGGTGTCATGGGTTCGCGACTTCGGCGGCGGCGACTGTTTCTATGCGACGATGACCTCAGCAACCGACAAGGCTGCCGCGATCGAAGGCTTTGGAACATCGGTCCAGCCATTCGAAGGCATGCTGGCCGAGTTCCAGGCCAAATTCCATGTCGAGCCGGACATCAGCGTCCGGCTCATTGAACCAAGCCAATGCGAAGTCACCAATTTTCTGCGCTTTATCGGGCAGACCGCATCAGACAAGCCGCAGCTTGTTCTCGATCGGACATCGGTGCCAAACGGTACGCCGATCAGCGGAACGCTGGTGACGCGTGGCGGGCTCAGGTCCAGCGTGCTGTTGATCGACCATAAAGGCATGGTGTTCAATCTCGACGACCGCATCGTCGTAGAACCCGGCAAGGCTACTTTCAGCATCCCGATTGGTCTCGGGGCCGCCGACAAAGCCGCCGGAAAGGCGGTGCCGCAGATCATAATGGTGATCACGGGCCCTCAGGACATCCAGGCAGCCGCGTTCTCCACGCCCATGCCAGCCTCGGTGCTGCTCCCAAAGATTCTTGAGGAAATCGAGACCGACGGGTCTCAATTCTCGGCCACCGCCCAGTATTTCCGGCTCGGCGGATAGCATTGGCGCCCGATGCAACTCAGCCGCTCTGACCCGCCGATAAGGCAGTTTGATCCGGTTCGGGCCCCTGCCCTGCGTGGCAGCATGAGGCTTGCGGTCATGGGGGGGGCGGCCCTGTTGGCCGTGCTGTCATCCAGCGAAGCGCGCGCCGAGTTCACGGTCTGCAATCAGACTCTGGATGTCGTCAATCTCGCCGTCGGCCAGAAGGTCGACAATGCGGACCAGACCGATGGCTGGTGGACCATCGGCGCCAATCAATGCGTAAACGTCATTCGTGAGGAACTGACGAACCGCTACATCTACATCTACGCAACGGACGTGTTTGGTCATGCGATCCTCACAGGATCGACCGAAATGTGCATTGAGCGGCGACGTTTTTCGATACGCGGCATCGACGAGTGCTGGCAGCGCGGCCATATCGCGGCACAATTTCTTGAAGTCGATACCCTCGAACAGGCGCGGTGGACTTTCTTTCTTACGGGAAGCAATCCGTGACGCACGGTATCGACACGAGCTTCAGGCAGAAAAAGCAGGCGCGCGCGGCCCTTCGCAGGCGCACGCTTCGGCGCAGGCTTGTTGCCGGTCTCGCGGTGGCTGTGCTGCTCTCTATCGCCGCCGGTTTCTACCTCACCGCCGAGTATTGGTCGTTCGGAGACGAAGACGAGGAGTTGCATGCGGTCGAAGGGGCGGACGATATGCCGGCGGACGCATCCGTGTATGTGCCAGCCATTATCGATCTGGCGGGGGACCCGATGTGGATCACGCTGGCGCCCGATGCCAGCGCCGCAACCAAAGGCCGGACAATGCCGCGCCCGGCGGAACTCAACCAGGCCGGCGTTTCTCCACAGATCGAAATCCTGTCTGACGTCATGCTTAGCGCGAGCGAAAAATTCATGACAACGATACCGTCGACGCAAGAGGATTTTGCATTCTTCCAGGCGCAACGAAAGACTGCTGCCCCACCATCCGGTGATCTGCAGAATGATCTTGAGCCATCGCCGATAGAGGGGGAACCAGCCGCAGCACCCGACCAAAGGGCGGACGCCGATGATCCCGAAGCCGGCTGGGGCGAGACCATCGATGCGGGCGATGCAGCCCTTCCCGCATTCCAGAAGACGCAGATCGAAAACAACACGAGTGTCGCAACCGTCTCGAATGAGTATCAGCGGTTCGAGGCGACCGAAGACACGTTCGTGAAAATCCTCAACGACCGCTCTTTGGACAGCGTCGCGCTCGATGCGCATTTCTCCGCAGAGGACGCCAAGCTGGCAGGGCAAGCGCTGAAGGCGCTTTTCAACCGCGACGGCCTGGAACCGGGCTATGTCATCGCCATGCGTGGTTTCAGGCCGAGGCGCGAGACGACGACCATGTCGCTGATGCAGGTGTCCATCTACGCCAAGAACGTCTTTGTTGGCACGCTGACACGCAATGCGGCGGGCGCATTCGTATCGGGTGTCGATCCCTGGGTCCGTGAAGATCTGTTCAACTATTCGGGCGCACAGGGGGAAGGCACGCACAAGCGGCAGTATCGCCTGCTCGACGCGATCTACTCGACGGCGGCTCGCAACAGTGTTCCAACCGGCGTGATCGGCGAAGCGATCATGTACCTATCGCGAGGGCAGGATCTGGACGCCTTCGCCAGCGAGGACCAGCGCCTTGTGCTGATCTACTCGCAAACGCCGCGCGGCAAGGGCGAGACTGACGGGCGTGTGCTGTATGTCGGCGTGCAGGGCACCGAAAAGAGCCTCGACTGTTTCGTCTTCCAGCTGAGCGAGGGCCAGTTTGCGTGCGTTACCGGTGACGATCAGGTCCGCTCGCTGACGGTCACCAACGGCATGGTCACGCCCGTCAACGGGGTGATGACATCCACCTTCGGGCCACGCAAGCATCCAATTCTCGGCACCGTTCGCATCCACAAGGGCGTCGACTGGGCGGCTCCCGTTGGCACGCCGATCGCAGCCGCCTTCGATGGTGAGATCACCTTCCAGGGCGATGGCGGCAGCTATGGTAATCTGGTGAAGATCTCGCACCCAAACGGGCGCGAGACGCGCTATGCGCATATGCTGAAATTTGCAATCGGGACCGGTGTCGGAACCAGGGTGAAAGCCGGCGATGTGATCGGCTATATCGGCACCACCGGCCTTTCGACCGGGCCCCACCTGCATTTCGAACTCTACCAGAATGGCGCAGCGATCGACCCACTCGGCACGGTCACCGCGGTCGCTTCCGACGATTCCGCGGTCGAGACGCTCACCGACCGTATCGTTCATGTCGAAAGCGGCGGCAGCGCTCGCGCCAAGAACCCAAATTCCTCAGCAACCGGTGCAGGGCAATTCATAAGCAAGACCTGGATCAGGATGATGAACACCTACCGCCCGGAACTTGCGCGCACGCTGTCGACAGCCGACCTGCTCGCACTGCGCTACGACGCCACGATCTCGCGTGAGATGGTTCGCAACCTGGCTCGCGAAGGCGAGGCCTATCTTCGGGAGCGTGGTCACCAGATTACGGCGGGCAGACTCTATCTCTGTCATTTCCTGGGAATGGAAGGCGCGCACCAGGTGCTGTCGGCCACAGGTTCGGCGCAACTGAGCGCCGTGCTGGGGTCGGCCGTCATCCAGGCCAACCCGTTTCTCACCGGCAAGACCGCCAGCTACGTCGTGGACTGGGCCGAAAGGAAAATGGGCCAGAAGCTGGGCCGCATGGCCACTGGCGCCGCCCAGCAGACAACGACCACGGAGGTCCGCCAGACGTCACCGGAGTTTGAAAAATACAAGCAGGCCGTCACCGCCGTCATAAGCTCAATTCAGAATACGCTTTGAACCACGCTCGCGCTGCTATGCTCACCCCTGTCCAAATTCCATCGGGTAGAACAATCTTCGCCCCATCCCAGGCTGCGGCGCAGCTTTGCGTGGCTATTGTGTCTTTATCCGCATTTCCACGCGGCGATTGAGCGGATCGTATGGGTTGGAACTGCGCGGGTTCTTTTCACCCATGCCGACCGCGTTGATGCGATCAGGCTCGATGCCGCTGGCCGTGAGGAAGGCGGCTACCGATTTCGCTCGTCGTTGCGACAGGCCTTCGTTGTGGTGCACCGTGCCGGTGGCATCGGTATAGCCTTCGACGACGAAGCTGAACGTGCTCAGCCGGTTGTCCTTCAGGGCTTTGGCGAACTCGTCGAGTTCAGCGCGCGCGGTGGCGTCAAGTTCGGCCGAATCCAAGCCGAAATTGATCAGCATGTCGAGGCCGGTTTTCACTGCCGACGCGTCATTGGACTTGCTTTTGCACTCCTCCGCGGAGCCAACACAAATCCCGCGGGACTTGCCGAGATCGGCCGCACCAGCAAAAAACTTCACGATGTCTTCAGATTTCTGAACGGGGTCGGCGGAAGCGTGGGTCGAGAAAAGCACGACCGCCAACACAAAAGCTGAACTGCTCCACTGCATAGCGGCTCCTCCTGGTTGAGTATTCCGATTTTCGATGTTGGGATCATAGCAAATTCGCAGGCAATTGTCTGTCTGCAATCGCCGGGGGCGTGACAGTTGTTGCCGCGTCACCGGTTGAGACTTGACCCGCGCCGCGCCTAAGGCTTGAGTGGCCAAGCTTCTCGATGAAAGCGTGGCGGTCATGGCCAATGGGCTCCGATTCAAAACGGCAAGGGATCTTTTCGCGGCGTGTCCTGCTATTGCGCGGGACATGAGGAGCCTTCCAACCGACCAGCGCTCGATCGAGTTTTGCCGCGACCTTCTCGCAGGGCGCGTTCCCGAGGAAGCGGTTACATTTTGTGCCTACCTGCTTCCCGAGCGAGCCGCGGTCTGGTGGGCCCATGAATGCCTGAGCCACCTGGCCGACCTGTTGGATGAGACCGATCATCAGTTGCTCCCGCTGGTCCACAACTGGGTGGGCGAACCGGACAGTCTCCGCCACCAGGCGGCGCTCAGCACAGCCGGCGCGACGCCGCCAACAACGCCGGTCGGCTGGATTGCTCTGGCCGCGGGATGGCGTGACAATGGTTCGGCCAGGGCCGCGACGATGGCACCGGCGTTGCTGCCGTTTCCAGCCGCCCACGCAATCAATGCCGGGATTCTGGCCGGACTGGCGCGTGTCGCACTGGCTGACCGGTTCGCCGTTCTTTCGGCATTTGTCGAAATGGGCATCCAGATGGCTGAGATCGAGGCCCTGAGCCAAGCAGCGGATGCGGATTAGAGCATTCGCCCGGCAGAAACCGATGGATGCCGTCATCATCCTGGCCTACTTACAGCCACCTTGCGCCCATTTTGCGAGCGCCACCTTGAAGCGCGTTCCAAGCGGATGTTGAAGCCGTAAGACAGACACGTCGTTGGCGGCGAAATTTTTCGACTGTTCACACAGCCGGGCCTCGTTCCATTCATGGCAACCGTCGCAGTGCTTTCCTTCCCATACCGACTTGTCGAGCCCCTCCACAGGACTGAAGCGTGGCTTGCCCTTGATCAGCTCCGCAATGCTCTTGCCGTCGATTTCCGGATCGCCGAAATCGACAGGATGGTCAAAAAAGATAGGCTCGTCGGAGGCAAGCCTTGGGATTTTCTGACGAAGCATATCGAGCGAAAGTTGGGCGTCGTCGGCGCCCGACGGGTTTGCCGCAACGTTTCGCCCATCCGAACCGGCTTCCGATTTCTGAGTGGTCGCCTCGCCGACGATCAGCGGTGCGTTGAGGTCGATCTTGTGCAGGACGACCTCAGTGGTCAGCGAGACATTGCTCCAGGGGCGCTGTTTGCCGGCGGTTACCTTGAAGACATCGGCGGTAACGCGGTTCATGGCTTCGGTGATGGAAACGTTTGTTTCGCCCATATGCGCCAGCAGCGCCGAAGCGAACGGCGAATGTTGGCCCGACCCGTCAAAGGCGACCTGATTGGGACTGGTGGCGAACGCGACAAGCGTGCCGGCGCCACCATTCTCGATGGGAATTTCGGCAAGGCCGCTTCTTGCTCCCTTCACGCCGGCGGTCTTTGCCAGCACTTCGGCAAGCGGATTGTCACGGCAAGCGTCGAGAAAAATCAGCCTTATGCTGGTCTCGCGCGACATTTGCCGCAGGACGAAGTCCACGGGCACCGCCTCGAAATCGAGCGAAGTCTCGTCCTCGAGTGCTGCGTCGACCGGAAGAAGGTAGTTGCTGCCTGAAACCTGCAACCCGTGGCCGGCGTAGAAAAAAAGGGCGATATCGGCGCCGCGCACCTGCTTTGCGAATTGTGCAATCGTCGTCTGGGTCTGCAATTTGGTCAGATCGAAGCCGGAAACGACTTCAAAGTCCAGATTCTCGAGGCGTTCGGCCATGGCGTGGGCGTCGCGTACCGGATTGGTCAGCGCCGGCGCATGCTCATATTGGGAGTTGCCAAGGACCAACGCAACACGGCGTTCAGCACTGGCGGCCGACAAAGTCAAAAGCAGTGCCAGCGCTACAAGCGCAATGGCGCCCACAAGTCCACCGCAATGGCCGATACGATCAAAACCCACCCGGGACAACAGGGCGTCCCTCAGTTGACGAGCTTAGTGGCGGAAAACTCGATCCGCCGATTGAGCGCCTTGTTCTTCGGCGTGTCGTTGTCGGCAACCGGGCGCTCCTCGCCATAGCCAGTCGCCGCGATCTGGGTGCGCGGAATGCCAGCGGCAACTATGGCGTCGGCAACCGCCTGGGCCCTTCGCTCCGACAGGCGCTTGTTCTCGATGGGCGACCCGTCGGAATCGGTGTGTCCAGAAACCTCGACCTTCAGGCCCGGGCACTTGCCCACGACGCCGACGACCTCAGCAAGCAGCGGCCGGCTTTGGCTATCGAGCCGCGCGCTCGCCGTTCTAAAGTAGATGGCTCCGGTGCGCGACAGCACCGCGAACCTGTTGAGGCACTCCTCGTCGCTGAAGCTGGTCTTCGCCGCATCGGTGGTGACAGGCCCGACATCGGCAGTGCTCGCCGCAACCGGTTGGACAACAGCCGGCTTGCTGCCGTCAGCGATGAAAACGAAATCGAATGAAACCGATGCCGTGGGAACAATATTGGTCACGTTGGCCGCCTGCTGGAGTTTATCCACGTTCGGCAGCAATCCGAAGTCTTCCACATGCACGGCGACAGGAGCCTCCGAAGCGACCGACACCATGGTATCGCTGATCATGGTGACCACGATGTTGGCTTGAAGATCCTTGTCGACCCCGTGCAGGCTGAGACGGAACGGAAGAACCGCCTTCACACGTCGCTTGGTCGCCAGGTCGGCAAATGCGGCGGGATCTACCTTCGCGGTCAGTTCGGCGGAGGGAAACTTGAATGTCTCGAAAAAAAGGAACCGCATGCGGACGTTGCGAAGGTCAACCCCTGTATCGACCGAATTCAGGTCGAAGGTGACTTTCGCATCACCCGCCGAGGTGAGGCTACCGGAAATATTCCTGATCTTGTTGGTTTCGACGATCGTGTTCTTCTTGACCGACTGGTAGGTCAGGACCGAAGCGGTCGAGTCCAGCGTCCAGTTCGTCTCTGCCTTCGCAGTTCCCAGTCCGGGCCAAATCAACACCAACAACGCAACGACCAAGCCAAGCGCGTTTATAACGAGCCAGCCTCTTGCCCGTGTTTTCCACCAGACTCCCACGACTTCGAACATGGAACCCCCTGCCTAGAGCAGTTCACGATTTCTCAGCGAGGAGCATAGAACACTTGCTGTCGCTTGGCGAGCATCTCGCGTGGTGCGGTGCACCACTCCCGAGCGATGCAAATCTCGGGTTCATCGTCTTGGTTAGAAGGCGATCTTCAGTCCGAGCTTGGCGCCGATGGTGGAACTGTCCGATGACACCTTGCCGCGAACTTCGCCGTTGACGGTGGTCGCGGCCGACATCTTCAGGTTGAAGCCGGTCGACAGCGCGGCGGAAAAATCGGCATCGTCGAAGTCGATCTCCCTGGTGTCGATTTCGGTGGTGTTCTTGTAGCCGAAACGCTGCTGCAATTCGCCTCGCGCATAGGGGCTGATCACCATGCCGTTGCTCAACGTGTAGTCGCCATAGATGCCGGGCTCGAGCTTGATCGCGCCGAAAGAAAGCTGGCTCTTGCCGAACTCGTTGCCGCCGCTGTCTGTATACGGATCGCCGCGGAAGGAAACGCCAAGCAGGCCGCCACGCAGATCGAAGCGGGTGCGCTCGCCCAGCTTGAAGATATGGCCGACCGATGCCGTCACTGCATAGCCCTTGGTATCATAGCTGCCGGTGGTGCCGAGCACGCCGTTCGTCACGTCGCTTCCACCGATGAAGCCGGAGGCCGAGACGAGCGCGTAATTGTAGTCCTTGCGAAACAGCGCGTAGCCGCCGAACAGGCCGGCCTTGTTGGTACCTTCGCCGATGGCATCAAATCCCCGAAACGCGCCGAGGTTGACGTCGGTCGAGGCGTAGCCGGCGAAAACGCCGATGTTCAGGCCGTACTCATTGTCGAACTGGAAGTGTTTGGCGGCATTGAAATCCAGGCTGATGGCGGCCGAAAAATCATTGGCATCGAAGCTCGGGCCCGGGCCATTCAAGCCGCCGCCGCTGATGTTGTAGCCGTCATGCTCGGTATGGGCGAACTGGCCGGAGGCAAATACCCCGAAGCTTTCCGAAACCGGCACCATTCCAGATCCGGATGCGGGCGAAAGGTTGAGGTCAGCGTCGAGCGCGTCGCGGTTTATGCCGTAAAGAGCCTCGATTGCCACCGTGACCGCGCCGGCGTTGGTGGCACTGGTCGGCGCCGCCGCAATGCCAAAATTGACTGGCGTGGCACGCAGGAACACGCTGCCATTCGGGCCTGTGACGATCGCATAGGTGAAAAGCGAACCCGGTGTGCCGGGCACGCCTGCGACGCTGAACGTCCCGGTGACCGGGCCGTTGGCCGAAACAATGAGCGGTATGTCGGTCGGCTCGGCAAATTGCGGCGTGCCGAGCAGGTTGACGATGATGGTATTGGCGCCGGTTGCCGAAAACGCATCGGCAATGAGCTGATCCGACTGAGATGTCTGCTGGTTGATGTCGAGGCCGATGCTGGCACCGTTGAGGGTGAGGCCGCCTAGCGTCAACACATCGCCAGCGACACCATTCGTCATGTCGATCAGCGAATTCGTCGCGATGATCGAACCCGGCATGGTGACGTTGCCGTTGATGAACAGCGTCGAGCCACTGCCCAGGTTGAGGTGGTTGATGCCTTGTATGCCGCCGTTGAAGCGCAGCGTGGAATTGTCGGAGGAAAAATTGTCGAAGCCGGTAAAGTTCTGGCTCTTGCCGCCGGCAGCGAGATTGGTGCCGGTGATGGTGCCGTTGGCGCCCGTGCCGCTGAACAGAACGCCATCGCTCAAACTGAGTGGGTCAACCGCACCGATGCCGTCGATCACGAGCGTGTCGGGTCCAAGACCGGTAATGTTACCGCCGATCGTGCCGCCCGAAAGATGGACATGCTCGGCGTCTATGCCGCCCGTGATGGTACCGCCGGTGACCGAGACATTGTCGAAGCCGGCGCCGCCGGAAACGCTGGATCCGATGGCGCCGCCGCTGATGACAATCAGATCGTCACCGACATCGCCGGTGACCTCTCCTGCAAGCACGCCGCCGGAGACCAATATCTGATCGTTGCCGTCGTTGCCTTCCAGAAAACTGTTTATGGTGCCGCCGCGCAGCGTAATAACATCATTGCCGGCACCACCGCTTACCGCACCCGCAAGAGTGCCGCCGGTCATGTCGAAGGTGTCGTCACCATCCTCCAGCCCGACAGAATCCGTGCCCTCCCCACCCTCACCTGGGTCGATGCCGACACTGGCGTTGCCCGAGATCGATACGCTGTCGTCCTGGCTGCCGGCATAGATCGAGCCGTCGACCGTGCCGCCGCTGACGGTATAGGTGTTGCCGCCGCCTTCGCCGAACACCGAGCCGGTCACATGGCCCGCGGTCATGTTGAAAATGTCGGCGCCGCCCGCAAGATCAACGATGCCCGGCGATATGGTTGTGCCGACGGTTCCACCGTCGATGTTGACGGTGTCGTTGCCATCGTTGCCGAAAATGCTGCCGCCTATGGTGGCGTTGCCACTGACCGTTATTGTGTCGTTGCCGGCCTCTCCATCGATATCCAATTCGATTGCGGTATTGCCGCCGATGCTGACCTGGTCGTCGCCGGCCCCGGCATCCACGGCCTCGACGTTGCCTCCCCCTATGGTAATGGTATCACCGCCCTCACCCCCAGAGATGATACCGACGATTGGCTCGCTGAAAAAAACGCCTTCCTCGACCTCGAGGATACCGACCGATATCAGGTCGTCACCGATGCCACCGGTCACATTGCCGACCTGTGTGCCGCTGCCGGATATCACGACACTGTCGACACCATCTCCAAGATCGATGTCGTGGATGCTGCCGGCCTGGATGATAACGGTGTCATCGCCCGCCCCGGCGTCCAGATTGGCGTCGACATTTGGGGCGAACGGATCGCCCGACAAATCCCCATAGGACATCTCGAACCGGTCGTTGCCGCCAAAGAGTTCGAGGGTCCCCTCTGCCGACTGCAAGGATGTCGTTGCCGATGACGTTACCGGCGGCAGGCCACTTATGACGGGGGTAGGCGTGCTGTTGTCCAGGATACCGCCAAAGATGCTAACAATGTCATCGCCGTTTCCGTCATAATCGTTGACGATGACTGTCGACGAGTCGTTGGCTTGCCCCTTGTATCCCGCGAACCCCGTCGTGAATACGCCGCCGACATCCTGGACGTTTCCAGTTGTGCTGCACTCGACCGTGACCGATGTCGTTTCGAACGTCGTTTCGGCCGAGATGCCTGAGCCGACTGTTGTACCAGCACCGCTTGCGATAGCCGAGCACGCTTCCGCGCCAGATATCTGCAACGTGGATGCCGCCGCTAACGCAAGCAACGAAACACCCGCCAATTGATAGGCCTCGCGCGGCACTCTCATTCGATCCCACCTTACGAGAATCGATACCGTCACAGTTAAGGCAATTACAATAAATCACCGGCCCTTCAATGGGGCTCGTTGACTTGATTGACAGGCAGTGTACGCAGCGCGCTGCTCGTCGGCAATGGTTAGGCGTTCGCTCTCAGGCCACTATAAGGTCATGTGTGGCGACAAGGTCACTATCGAACTCAGATTGAACCGCTCACATGCAGTACAACGCCGTACAAGGACGCGAACATCTAGAGGTCAGAATAGGCTGCCGAAACGGTCAGGCTTCCCGCGTGGGCAACCTTGCGGTCGTAACTTGCCCATATTTCCCCGCCGCACTGCTGGGCCCAGCGATGACAAAAAGAAAAATCGGTAGGCAAGTCCACGTCCGGCGTCACGATCTTCGAAAATGGCGTCAGAAAGCTCTCGAACTGTGCGGCGTATTTGTTTTTTCTGTAGCGCGACCGGTTCACCGTTTCGGGCAGTTTCTCAATTATCCTGGCGACGCAGTCGCGCGAAACCAAGAAGATACCCGTGCCACATAGCGATACCCGGACAAAGCCGTCCATCTCCTGCCGCGGTTCGATGATGGTTCCGAGGAACTCCAGGCTTTGCGCAAAGGCCTTGTCGAACGGCAGTTTCGACAGCGAGTGAAGTTTGCGAAGGTCGACCAGACGCCGCGGATACAAAGTGCCGACTACAGGCTTGTCGAGCGCCAGCATCGCGGCAATGAGATCGGGCGAAAAGCCCATGTCGCTGTCGATCATCAGGATGTGACTGCAGTCCAGCTTCTTGTAGTAGAAATTCGTGAGCAGATAGTTCCGGGAAAACGGTATATCCGTGTACTCGATTTCCGACAGCGTGAACGCGTAGCTGGAAAGGCTTTCGTGAGTCAGGGCCGCAAAAAGGCTGCGAACGAATACGCTTTTGTAGGCTGCTCCGTAAACCGGCAGCGCGAGGTTGATCTTGGTCGGCATCGAGCCCTCCACGGTCCAGTGACTGCATACAAATCCCTTTTTCCTATCTTTGACAGGATACTTGGTATAAAAATTTGCGGGCCTTTGGCGGCACGGGGTCCAAACGCTCGGGCAGATTGCGTTTGCGTCTGGTGCGTTCGAAGGCCGCCGGATCAAGATTGACGCAGGCTGGAACGAGCATGCCGATATGACCCACCGCCACGGATACTTGCGCATCCCGCTGCTCATGCTTTTCGCGATTTTGAGCACGATCGACGTTCGCGCCGCGGTCGAACAGAACGCCTCATTACAGCCGCGCAACCGGCTGGCGATCGTCATCGGCAACACGAACTACCAGAGCAAGCGTCTCGAGCACCTCGCCAACGCGGTCAACGATGCGACGAAACTGTCCGACAGCCTGAAGCGGCTGAACTTTGAGGTTCTGACTGGAACCGATCTTACCGCCGATGGCTTCGTCAAGCTTTTCCATGACGCCGAGGCGAAGCTGCCCGAAAGCAGCGCCGTGCTGATCTTCTACGCCGGCCACGGCATGCAGCTGCAGGGCGAAAACTACCTGCTACCAATCGATACGCCCGATCCGGAAAACCTGGACAAGCTGACGGCGCACGCCGTCAAGCTGAATGATGTGATCGCCAAATTCGCCAGTCGCGGCCGTCAGACCTTCATCTTCCTTGATGCCTGCCGCAACAATCCGCTGGGCAGCGGCGCCAACATCTCCAACGGTCTGGCGCAGGTCGAGGTCGGCGAAAACACGTTTGTCGCCTTCGCCACCCAGCCCGGCAACGTCACCGTCGACGGAACAGGCGAAAACAGCCCGTTCACCACTGCGCTTCTAAAAAACGTCGAAATTCCTGGCTTGAGCATTTCGGACATGATGATCCGCGTCCGCAATGAGACCGAGGCGCTCACCGTCGGCCGCCAGGTGCCGTGGGATCAGTCGAACCTGCGTGAACAATTCTATTTCACCGAACAGCAGATGCTCGATCCGGCGCAGTTGAGCGCGAGCCTGTCGCGCATCCTGTCCGATCCAGACGCCAAGAAGAAGCTGCAGATAGAGCTCGCCTCCAACGACCTGCAGACCGCCGTGCTCATCGTCGGACAGACGCTGCGGTCCGTCGAGATTCCGGCACCGTCAGGCGGTTCAGCGGAGCCGGTCGGCACTCGGGTCGCCAATCTGTCTTCAACCGAAAGCGTTGCAGTCGCTCGCCAGAGCGTCGTCTCCGGCCTCGAAACTCTCATTGTCGGCGCCTCGGCGGGCGAAGCGGAAAAGGACAAGGCAGGCGATCTTGCGCGCAGCATTCAGACCGAACTTCGTCGCCTGGGGTGCTACCGGATGCAAGTTGATGGCGATTGGGGCACAGGCTCCATCCGTGCCCTCACCGACTACTACAAAAAAACCAAACAGATCGCACCCACGACCGAGCCGACCGTCGGATTGCTCGGCGATCTCTTTTTGCGTTCCGGCAGAATCTGCAAGCAGCCGGTCATCGTCAAGGCCAAGCCGGCTAAAGTCGCGTCGGACAACGGCCCTTCGCAAACCGGCCCCAGCCGCAAGGCGGCGAAACGCGCGCAGGCCGTCCCGCAACGCCCCATAGCCCCCCCACCAGACATTAGTGGGGGGATAGGCATCGGTGGTGTGTTTTAGGACGTGGGCTGTCAGGCGGGCCTACTTCATTGGCGTTCGTAACATCACGATTTCGCCTCGCGGATCGCCCGCAAAGTCGCATGGCGTAGCTTGTCCTCGCGCTTAAGGGTCTTCACTCGTCCGACAAGGCCAGGTTTGATCCATTCGGCGTCTGGCTTGTCGGCTCCCTTCGGTGGCGTGC
>NZ_RZTG01000017.1:24331-91863 GCF_003997175.1 Mesorhizobium sp. Primo-A | reverse complement strand
CGCCTCGCGGATCGCCCGCAAAGTCGCATGGCGTAGCTTGTCCTCGCGCTTAAGGGTCTTCACTCGTCCGACAAGGCCAGGTTTGATCCATTCGGCGTCTGGCTTGTCGGCTCCCTTCGGTGGCGTGCCTTTCCCCTCCTGCACCTTGGCCCACAGGCGTTCTCGCATGGCTTTGGTCAGCGCGATGTGAGCCGATCCGACATAGCGGCGTTCCGCATCGCGGGTTGCCATCAAAGCGAGTGGTGCCGATCCCGGTTTTAGCTGCACGCCTGCCACTTCAAAGTCGACTTCCTCGTAGCATTTGGTTTTCAGCCACGCTTCGGTGTCGCCTGACCGATAAACGCTGTCAGGCCGCTTCGACACCATGCCCTCCAGGCCCATGCGATCAACCGCAGCGTAGAAGTCAGCCCCGCCGCCATGCACATGGTGACTGTACTGGATCACGCCCTTGGCAGGCCCGACGAGTTCGAGCAGCTTTCCCGACGTTCCAGCAGAGGTGCTGGGCGCAGGTTGACCCCGTCCAGGTGCAGTAGATCGAAGGCGACGAAGATAATCCGATCCGGCGCCCATCGCATCGCGGACCGCAGCGAATGGAAATCCGACACGCCCTTCCCGTTGAGGACGATTGCCTCGCCGTCGATGATTGCCGACTTGGGGGAAAGGGTTGCCGCCGCCTCGACAATCATCTTGTACGTCGATGACCAGTCGTAGGCCCCCTCCGGGTGATCGCTCGGGCCGTGCCGTCTCGATTATGATTTGCGTCCGATAGCCATCGTACTTGATTTCGTGAATCCAGTTGTCTCCTGTCGGGGGGACCTCGACAAGCCTGGGAAACATTGGCCTGATGAACTTCAGACGCATGAACTGACCCGCAAGACTGCGTTTCAATTTAGCATGCGCTAAAATGGTTCCGGAACATTTTAGACGATTTGACTGTTTGACAGCCATGGCGAGGCCGTCCGACGTGGACCATCCATTCCCGGCAAGGAGCACGGCGGCGAACCAGCCGATGAGGACGACAACTTCTATACCTGCCCGACGTGCGGACAGCAGGTCGACATGCGCGACTTGCGGCAGGTGATTTGGCACGAGCAGCCAAAGCAAGCCGCTCCTGTTGCTGGTAGATTAGCCGCGCCAGCACATCGGCAGCAGCACCCCTCTCAAAATTGGCGGAACATAATTTAGACCCGTCAGTTGGGAGAACTCATGGGAGGCGCGCGATGTTGCAACGTGAAATCTCCATTGTCTCGGACAGGTCGAAATTGGTGGCGGACTATTCTCTGATCGCCGCCGATATAGCCCAGCGTCTATCTTTGCGCGCTTGCAATGACAACGCTTCCGCCAACGTCCCGTGGGCACCGAAACATTCCGAGGCCCCGACTTCGCCGGCCTCGCACACCCGCCGAGTATTCCTCGACCGATCGTGCTTTAGCCACGATCTATGCGTCGATGGTGGTGGGGATAACGCTGATTCTGGCGTCGGCAGTTTGAGTTACGCGACCTGATGCCGCTCTCCCAGAAACTATCTTCGGTTGAGATGACACTCAAATGCCCCGGATGTGGAAACGAGTTCACCAAGCCAGGGCGTTGGTTCATCGTTGCCGCCCACTATCGGTGCGAAGGTTGCCAGCGTTTACACCGCCTTCCTTATCCAGAAAAGGTGGAACTGTTCGAAAGATACGCCCAAGGGTGTGAAGACGGGCTCGGCAGCATCGACAGTGGGCCCGCACCGCTTGGGTGAGGACCGATGCGGGCCCGGCCAAGGGTTGCCTTTCCTTGGCCAGCAGCGTGCGGGGCGCTGCCGCCAAGAACTGAGCATGAGTAATAAGGTTCCGCTGATACAAAAAAGCCCGCCAGCCGTCAGGCCAGTGGGCAGTTCTCATGGGGAAAGCACCGAATGGGAACAGTGCAATGACCCAATCTCGACAGCGCGGTTTTTGTTGGAACGACCTAGCGTCGTTGCCTTGTAAAACCGTACGGCAACCCTTCCGGCCTTTCGATTTTTGCCCGATGGCTCGCTATCTGCGGCCCTGTCACCTCAAGGTTTAGGCGTGACGCTACCCTGTCACAGATAGTCGATCCACCCAGATGTTACGCCGCAACCGGCGGCGGTGTTACGTTAGTCGAGGTATACCGTGGTGTGCGAGCTGCTCGGCTGGTGGCGTGCGCCTCTCCGTTGCTTGATGTGACTGTCATGGGGCCGCGAGCCGACTGGCAGCTTCCTAGAATCCAGTTGGCAAAAGCGGCCATTCCGCACCGAGCGCCACTTATCGGATCGAAGGTGTTTTCGGCGTCACAGGCCCGCCAACTGGTGTTATGCTACTTCTCACCGCGAGGCTTGAGCTTACGCGCTTGAGGAGGAGGATATGTTAGAGACGCAGCTTCAAAGTCGCAATGGCATGCCGATTGGCGCCGACCTCATCGATGAGTTCGCTTCGGGGTTGGCTGGCCGCCTTATCCGGCTCGCTGATGCCGATTACGACGAGGCACGCCGTATTTGGAACGCGGCAATTGATCGACACCCTGGACTGATCGCACGCTGCCTCGGTGTCGCTGATGTAATCCACGCAGTGAAATTCGCTTCTAAAAACGACCTTCTTGTCGCGGTGCGTGGGGGCGGTCACAATGTCGCCGGGCGCGCGCTCTGCGACAACGGCATCGTGATCGACCTCTCCGCCATGCGTGGCGTGATGGTTGAGCCCAAGACCCAGACCGTGCGAGTTCAGGGCGGCGCGACGCTTGGCGATCTCGACCGAGAGACGCATTTGCATGGGTTGGCGGTGCCGGTCGGCGTCGTCTCTAAGACCGGCGTTGCCGGTCTGACGCTCGGCGGCGGCGTAGGCTGGCTGGTGCGCAAGTACGGACTGAGCTGCGACAATGTGATTTCGTTTGAGCTGGTGACAGCGGAGGGCAACCTGCTGACGGCCAGCATGGAAGAACACCCCGACCTGTTCTGGGCTTTGCGCGGCGGCGGCGGCAATTTCGGCATCGTCACCTGCTTCACCTTCCGGGCGCAGCAAATATCTTCAGTGCTCGGCGGCCTGATCGTTCACGCACGCGACAAGTCCGGTGAGGTGTTGCGCTTCTATCGTGACTTCATGGCCACGGCACCGGAGGAACTGACTGCCTACGCGGCCATGCTGACGACACCGGACGGCATGCCGGCGATCGGCGTAATCGCATGCTGGTGCGGTGACGTGGTAGAAGGCGCACGTGTGCTGGCGCCGCTGCGAGCTTTCGGTCCCCCAATGCTCGATGCCATCCAGCTAATGCCCTTCCCGACGATGCAGAAGCTGCTTGACGGCGCTTTCCCGGACGGCACCCACAATTTCTGGAAGGCGAGCTTCGTTCCGCAACTTACCGACACGATCATAGACCTGCTTGTCGAGCATGGAAATCGCATGAAGTCGCCTCTTTCGGCCTGCATCGTAGAGTTCTATGGCGGCGCGCCAGGCAGGATCAGTCGCGCTGAATCCGCCTTCGCCCAGCGCGGCGCGGAATACAACATAGGAATGACCGCGCAGTGGGTGGATCCGGCCGAAAGCGAAAGGCATATTGCCTGGGTACGCGCCATGTATGATGCGTTCGAGCCGCATTCGAGCGGGATGCACCTTCTGAACTTTCAGAGCGAGCCCGCGGACCAAGTTATCCGCGCCTCATTCGGCGAAAACTACAGACGGCTTGCGGAAGTGAAAAGCAAATACGACCCGACCAACTTTTTTAGCGTCAACCAAAACATCTCGACCGCGACACATTAAGCGCCCTTCGACAAACTGGGGCGAACTGATCGAAAGTTCCCTTGGGGTCAGCATGATCGCGGGCACCTAGGCATAAGCTCGGGGCTATCAGCACCGTGCATCCGGACGGGTCTCCAGAGGCAGCCGTCATACAGGTGACGTTGGGCGACGACCTCAACATCGTGTTCGACAGCTTTCCCGGAAGTCGGAAGCTGGCAAATATCAAACGAGACAGCCGGATCGCCATGGTGATCGGCTGGGATGAAAATGTCACGGTTCAAATCGAAGGCCGGGCCCGACCTGCCAAGGCTAACGAATCACAGCGGTTGAGAGATGTCCACGTTGCCAACTGTCCGCTTGAAGCGGAGTTTCTAAAGCAAGGAGCACAACTTTTTACGATTTCGCCTCGATGGATTCGCTATTCCGATTTCAGAGGCGAGCCGATGGTTTTTGAGCTGTCCGGCAACTCGCTTGCGAAATAGGGATTAGCCCCGCCACCTCTCGGCAGCGGGCCGCCGCCAGGGCTGCCTGTGCAACAAAGGCCGTCGATCTGCGTTGAGGCTCGTCTCAGTGGAGCTTCGACAATGGATCCGGCAACCGCAGCAGTACTGCTTTTACTCTCTTGCAGCCCAGGCGAGGCTGTCGTCTGCAGGCCCATTGATGCCGCGCCGACCACATATGCGTCGCTTGACGTGTGTAAGGCATCTCTGAAAGACAGGCTCGCAGGTGCGCCAAATGGGGAAATCGTCGGACGATGTCATCCCCTCGACGAGACTGTCACCGGTTCCCTGCCCGCCGGGTACACCACCGTTGTTGTCACGCGCGGTGTTGGGAGCAACGCCGTCAGCAATAGCTACATCGTTCAACACAAAGATTAAGGCCCGCCACCTCTCGGCAGCGGGCCAATTCAACAGGATGTTGGATTTCAGGCGTTGCCCGCCGGGCGGTACGCCTTCATGTCCGCCGCCCCTTGGCGGTTCAGGTGTTCCCTCACCGGCTTAAGGACAGACGTTGGATGGGTCGGCGTCATGTGCACAGATCGCCAGCCGTGCAGCTCCTTTGGTTTTCTGCGCAACGGTCTTTCCCCTAGCTGGATTTAGCTATCCCCCTACGGTTGGGTAGGGACTTCAGTCTCAATTGAGCAATCGCTAATATGCCTATAACTTAGGCAGCGCGGGGGACGATCCCTAAGAGCTATCCCGCAATGGCCGGTGCGGCCCACGCTTTCCAACCTAAGCGTCCCCGCACCGGCCATTCTTTTGAGTCTACGGCTGGGTAGCGCCTAGCGGCTCGCTTTTGGCCTTGATTTGTTCTGGCCGTTGCAACTAGGCGCAATCCCGCAGTAGCGGAGCCGCGCAAAGTCCTCGCTAGTTTCACCTTACGTTCCTGTCCGACTGCCGATAATCGCCACCAAAGCACAAACCCTTGGAAGGGGCAGCCCTGGGGGCGGTAGTCGGCACGATCAGGCAGACCAAAAGCGGGTTGAGCGACCGTGCCGACCATAGCTGGGCACGAGGGTGGGCCTAATGTCCAGGCTCCATATGCTACCGGTACACTGGTCTTGCTACAACTACGCCTGATGGCCTATGTCGCGCTTGAAAATCGAAGTCGCATGGCGATCTGGACGCTACGCAAACCGCACTGCCTAGAATCCTAAAGGGAACTCACCTTCAAGTGGCACATTGACCCTCTGAGCGGTCGATTCAAAAGGATGTAGCCGCTTACACAGGGTCCGCCGCCGGCGCCCCAATAGGCGGCGGGCTCACCCTCAGTGGCTTTCAACGTAGAGCAAGAAGCCCGCCTCGCCTCATTCACGGCGAAATGGTTAGCAGGCGTAACCACATCGAAGGCTCGCCAAAGGACCTCTTCTATACTCGTGGGAGTCGAATCCACGAGCGGAATGCGCACCGGCCAGCCGTTGACCATCTGGAAGACACCACCGACGTCCTTGGACCACGCCAAGGCGCGTCTAACGACAAGAGGCGCATAGGTCGCGATGACCACATGGGGCTGCCTGTAGTATGTGGAGGTCATTACACGTTCGACATACTTGCGCTGCCAGTTCGGGTGAAGGCTCCTCGGGTTCGTCGATGAGGAAAACAGGCTAATGGCCTCGCTCCGCGGTGCTTAGGAACACCAGCGATGAAATCAGTGACAATTCGCCTGAGCTGACGTCTTTCAATTCGATCATCAGCCCATCTCGGCGCTCAAGATGTACCTGGATCGGCTCGCGTAGAAAATCGTGCTGCCGAAGCCAGCGCTCGTTCCTGAGCACTGCTTAGAAATCGCGACCTAATGAGAACGACAGCTTAGGGTCCGTCTGGTCTGACCAAACCACTTGCTTGGGTTGGACGGAATGGCGGCCTCCTGATCCAAAGAGAGCACGCTCTCAAAATCCAGAACCTGTCGTCCAGTGTTGACGGCGGAGAAACCGAACCTCGGGTGGTATCCGCAGTAATTGAGAACCGCTCCGGCTTCATAGAAGCTCGCGCTGGATTCACGGAAGGACGCAGCAATGGCCTGCTTTATTACAGAGCGGGGTGAGTTGAAGGCCGGGATACGACGCAAGTTCCGAATGCCCGCAAATCTGTCTCGTGCAGTGTTCGAGACGACCGTGAGGTCCGTCGGATTTGTAGAGGTTCCCCTCGCACGACTTCCTTGCGCCGGTGAGCACCGCGCCGCCTGGCCCGTTCCACCAGCCCAGCCGCATGAAGCTGCGTCTCGATGAAGGGGTAGCCCCAGTTGAAGTCATGATCGCGCAGCAGGTATTCGTGGAAATGCTTCACGTTCCAGCCAAGGTAGTGGTGGCGATAAAGTTCCAGCATCTCCTCGATCCCCTCCGCGGCACCCGGCGCGTCGAAAGCTTGCCCAAACGCCGGTCGAGCAACCCAGCCTCCCCCGCCTCTTCGTAACGCTCGCGGTAACGCCGGAATTGTCGCTCCGACATGCCCAGCAACTCGCCTGCCTCCATCATCGAAAGATCGCCGCCATTCCAGCGGCTCAATAATCCCGAAACTTCTGCATTCTCCGGTCCTCTAGCCACGCTGCCCGCTTCATCCCCAGCCTCCATTCGCTGGCGATAAAACCGGACAACTCGCGTGCTACCTAATCCGGACAACTCATGTGCTACGACAGCAGTTGCTGAAATACATTGCCGCGATTAAGCATTCGGACTAAAGTCATCCCTTCTCGCAGCGTGCCGCGTCCTCCGGTTTGACACAGGGGTGCCGAATGCGCATGTCCTTGCTTTTCATTTCACTGCTGATTGCACACATCCCGATTGTATCGCATGCCGCCGCCATTCACGACGCCGCCGTGAAGGGAGATGTCGCGGCAATTACGGCAGCGCTCGACGCCGGTGCCGGCGTCGACGAGAGCGATGGAAAAGCAACGCCGCTCTATCTTGCGGTTAGGGGCGGGCATCTTGCGGCGGCAAAACTGCTCATGGAACGAGGTGCCGACGCCAACGTTGCCCCGACGCCGCTTTTGGGACCTCCCCTCATGCCGGCTTTGGCAAAACGCAGGGTCGACTTGATCAATCTGTTGCTGCAGGGGGGCGCAAATCCAAATGCGCAGCGCGGCGGTGAATCCGCCCTTCACATCGCCGTCAGATCCGGCTGTCTCGATTGCGTGAAGGCACTGGTCGAGGCCGGCGCCGATGTGAATGCGAAGACAAAGGACGGCAAGACACCGCTCCACATGGCAAAATTCAAGGGGCAACATGAAGTTGCCGCCTATCTCTTGTCGCACGGCGTCGTCTTGCCAACGCCAGCCCCTATCTCGATGAAATTGTCAAATGCGGATGTCGAGAAAGGCCGAACCTACTTCACCCATGTGTGTCACGGTTGCCACAATGCCGAGCCACAGGGAGAGACCAAGACGGGGCCCAACTTGTGGGGCGTCGTCGGCCGCGACAAGGCATCCATGGCAAGTATGCGTTACTCCGACACATTGCTGGGCTGGGAGGGTGTATGGACGTATGAGGACCTGAACACATATCTCTTCGGGCCCATGCTCACAACGCCGGGCGTCAAGATGGAGACGCCCGGTGTCCCGGACGAGACCGAACGGGTCAACGTGATCGCGTACTTGCGCACACTCAGCGACAAGCCGATTCCGCTGCCCTGAACCCCTACCCTGGTCCCTCCCCAGTATCGCCCCTTTGTAAAAGCGCACTGGGGAAGCCCTGCCAATGCCAGCGCGCAAAAGAAGCCTTTAACGCTTATTCAATTTATCTATTTTAGAATGTGCTAATGCGCTTCTCAATCCTGCTTTTTGGCTGGGCAGCATTTTTCGGTTGGGATTTCGCCGCCAATGATGGCCAAACCATTATTGGCCTTGGCGTGCGAGTTGCCAGGCTATTCCACCTCTCCGGGCTCATTTGAAGTTAGGACGACGTCAGCGCTTCTTCACCTTCGGCGTGATCTCCTCGACCCGCACCTTGTCGCCGATCTCCCTTAGCGAGCGGGTATGTCCGAGGCAGGCTCGTCGAGAAAGGCCCCTGCCCCTTTTTACTAGCTCTCGACGAGCCGTGCGCCGCTTACCCCCGGACGGCAAACGCTGTCGCAGTCTGCCTTGATCGTCAAGCGACTGTTCTGTTCGCGTGTTCGTTAGCTCAATCAGGTTGCGCTAATGTCACATTCGGTGGACGCGTACGCGTGCGCGCAACTGCAAGCCGTCTCATTCACCCTTCCGCCGTTTCAATTTCGGCATGATCTCCTCGATCCGCGCCTTCAAGCCGTCCTGGGCCATCGCCACCGGTGACGACGCCCATTCCGAACGCAATCGAGAATATCTTGATCCAGAACGTCGAGATGCGGAGATAGATGTCCCTTCCGGTCAAGAAATTGAGGCCTTCCAGCATCGCGATGAACGCGGCCATCCTACAGTAATAGCCGGCAGCAGGATGTGCCAGCCGATGACCCAGCCGAACTGCAGTCGCGATAGCAATACAGGATCGAAGTCCTCGTCCCTCTGGATGCAGGCGAGCCGGCGAGAATCGCATCACCTTCCGTAGTAGCGGCGGCTGTGGCGGGAGCGCGTTTTCAGTGCCGTGGTCAAGCTATGGGAATTGGCGACGGTGTCGATGCCGGATTTTGAAACCAGCTGTTCTGCCGCGTCGTACGGCTTGCAACTCTCAGGCGTGACCGCGCCAGAGGCGATAGAGCACGCACCTAGCTTGCGTGCTTGTGCTGCTTAGCTGCGCAACGACCCCCGGGGGCGATGGGAACCGTCTGCGGCGATCCATGCTTCGGTGGGCTTGCAGCTCGCTTAGTCAAAGCGCTTCTCTGGGTAGGCACAGGGCGATCCGACCAACGGACAAGCGACGGCAGGACGAGAAATCGATGCTGCCGTCCAGTCCCGCCAGAATTGCCGCACGACAGGCAATGTAACGCGTGAAAGGCGTTTGAAACGTCACATTCGGCTATATGAGAATGAACGCCCCGATAAGAAGCGCGCCAAGCCCGATCGCGACGACAAGCCGTGTGGTGAGATCCATCAGGTCAATTTCCTTATTGCCAACTCTAACGTCTCGAGTTGGACGAGACCTTCCGTACGGAATCGTCGGTCCACGCCAATTGCCTCCGCGCCGGGAGAGAACCATGTCGGCAGCTTTGCCGGAGCAGAAACCCGTTTCGCCGCTGCCCTGCCCGGCGGCTATCATGAAACCAGCACATTCCGGAACTGCCAGGGATCGGATGTGTCGATGTCCTCCGGGAAGAGCCCAGGCCGGCCATCCACAGGCGTCCAGTCCGTATAGACACCAACGAGAGAGCCAAGATAGGGCTTCTGGATCTCCAGGCAGCGCCGGAAGTCCAGATCTTCAACTTCCACGATGCCGGCCTCGGGGTGTCAAGCGCCCAGACCATGCCTGCGAGCACAGCCGACGTGACCTGAAGCCCAGTAGCATTGTGATGGGGCACGAGCTGTCGTGTCTTCAATCGCGAGCTGCGAACCGTACCAAAACGCGTTTCTTGAATGGCCCTAAAGAAGCACGCCAAGTTCATCTATCCCGTCGACGATATGCGCGAAAGTTGTTGGACGCCTTCGCCGCCGAGGCTGCCATTAGGGGTGTTCGGCGGATCTGGGTGCAGAGCCACGATTTCCAGGCGCCAGGATTGTATGAAAAGGCCGGTTTTGTGCGTGTAGCTGAGTTTGCAGATTGGCCGGAGGGACACTCCAACGTTATTCTCTGCAGAACCCTGGAAGCCACGACGGCAACTCCATGACCACCATTTAGCGCAGGTAGCTGACGCGGACGCACTACCCGATATCGAACAGTCGGAGGGTGACGCTTACCGCGAAGTTGCGGAGCTGGCCTGGATTGCCGATGACGAAAACCAAACCGTCGAGCGTCACCGTGAACTTATCGCCAAGGGCACATGCTGGGTAGCGGTGGAGCAGGATGGCCGGACGGTCGCATTCCTGAGCGCGGAGATCCAGGACGACACATTGCACATCTGGGAACTAGCTGCGCGCCTTGACCGACAACGCTCAGGTATCGGACGCGCCTTGCTCGAAAAAGCAATCACAGATGCGAGGGAGCGCCGCCTTGTCGCGATCACCCTGACAACGTTTCGGGATGTGATCTGGAACGCGCCTTTCTATCCGAAGCTGGGCTTTCAGGTGCTGGGCGAGACGCATGCGGGAGACCGGCTTCGTCAAATACTGCGTCGGGAGATCGAACACGGGATGCCGGCAAGCAGGCGCTGCGCCATGCGCCTCATTCTCGGCTAGACGGAAATTGGCTAAAGTGATGGACAAAACCCTTGCTCTGGCAATGCCCGAATTTCGACCGGCTCTGATCGGCTGAGCTGGAAGGTTGATATCGCAGGCTAAAGAGCGTTGAAAAGCTGGCTCGGGCGGACCAATTTACATTGCGAAGAAGATTTTTCGCTATCCGGGAATAAAACGCCGCCCGCCCTGGTCTTCCATGCATACGCTGCTGATTGACCTTGAAGGAACGTCCCCCTGCAACCCCACACACTGACGACCGCGACGGCAATGGTCGACGCATTCCCAGGTGAAGGCGACGCGTTGGCCGCTTGCGGCTCCCAGCCTGTCTGCCTTAAACGTCCTGCCCAGTCGGGATCGAGAGCGCTCAGACGCCGCGGATGCGAGAACGCATCGGGGTGGATGAATCGTTGCGGTCCAGTGTGTGATTGACATCGATGAAACAGTTGCCTTCACATTCACCGCAGCTGGCGACCCTAAATACTTCCGCTGGGTTCGCTTGCAAGACAGAACCATCTTCGCTTCCTGGGCACTCAAGGCGAGGCGCATATCACGGTACACCAATGCTAAGCAGCAATGCGCAGGCCGACCGCTTCAGCGAAGTGGTAATGCCTCATCTCGCCGACGCGCTTTCGCTGGCCCGTTGGCTAACCGGCAATGCCACCGACGCCGAGGATGTCGTGCAGGACGCGTGCATGAAGGCACATGCCAGCATCGCCAGTTATGCCGGCGGCAATGCACGCGCCTGGCTGCTCACCATCGTGCGCAATGCGTGCTACACATGGCTGGCGCGGAACCGCCCGCGCAGCATCGTCTCGGTGGGCGATCTCGCCGATCTCGACGAGGTGAGCTCCGCTCACGCAGCCGATCCACCCGACAGCGAGAGCCCGGAGGCGACCCTGATCGCCAAGGCAGATACCGTAGCACTCGAAGCCGCGATCGCCGCCCTGCCGCAGCCGTTTCGCGAAACCCTCGTGCTGCGCGACATCAATGGCCTCGCCTACCGCGATATCGCGGCCATGCTAGGCGTGCCGATGGGTACGGTGATGTCACGGCTGGCGCGGGCGCGTGGCCTGCTGATCTCTGGCCTTGGGAGGGCGCAATGAGCGCGCACAACGACGGATTGCCCGAGGATGCCGCAGGCATGAACCTGATGCTGCACGCGCTGGTCGATGGCGAGCTTGACGCCGCCGCGGCCATAGCCGTTGAGCGGCGCATAGCCGCCGACCCCAAGCTGGCGGCCGAACATGCCCGCGTCATGGCCTTGCAAGGGGCTGTGGCCGGACTTCCGAAGCCGCAAGTCAGCGACGCCTTCAGCGCGCGCATCGCAGCCATGGCTGCTGCCGGCAATGTCGAGGTACTGCGCCCCAAATCGCCGACGGCACCAGCGAAGGCAAATCGAACGGGGTGGTCGGCGCGCAACTTCGGCTCATTCGATTGGCGCGCCATGGCGGCGTCTATCATGCTCAGCGCGGTGCTGGCCAGCGGTGCAACGCAATGGGCGATCCAGCCTGGCGTAGCCGATGGCTTTGCCGCAGGGGTAGCCAGCGGCCACCAGCGCAGCCTGTTGGCGATGAGCCCGGTGGATATCGTCTCGTCGGACCGACACACGGTGAAGCCCTGGCTCGACGCAAGGCTCGGTCTTTCGCCGCCGGCGCCGGACATGGCCAAGGACGGATTTGCACTCATCGGTGGCAGGGTCGAGGTCATCGGCGGCCGGGCGGTGCCGGCACTGGTCTATCGCCACCGCGAGCATCTGATCACCCTTGTCGCCGAGCCTCAAAAAGCCGGAGCTGTGACCGACCCTGTCGATCTCTCTGAGGGCGGTTTTTCGCTGGTGCAGTGGAGCGACGGCGCCTTCTCCTACTGGGCGATTTCCGACATGGAGCGGCCGGAGCTGGACGATTTCGTAGCGCGCTTCCGCGCCGCCACCGTGACCGGCTGATAGCCGACCGCCCAAACCTTTTCAGCCAATATCAAGTGCGACGTCACCGCTGGCTCGGCTACTTCGCGGTCAGACAGACCCACGGCACCAGCATGGTGCCGACCTCGGACGTGCGCGTGCAGCGTCGGCTGGCCCAGTTCCCGACAGCCGCCGTCCCTGATTTTGGGACCTCCAAAAGAATTTCGCGCCACCCGGGAATAAAGGGATGTCTTGGCGAGTCTTGTTGTTAGCGGGGCCAATTTCCCGGCACGCAACCAAGAAACGAAACAAGGATCTACCAAAATGACCAAGCTCGCTCTCAGCGTGGCTGCCATGCTGCTTGCCTCAAGCGCTGCCTTTGCCGGCAGCGACCATGGCGCCACCAACTCCAACCAGCCGGCCACCAGCGTCGACACCAACGCTACTGCTTCCATTCCCTCCACGCCGCGTCAGGACAGCGTCGACTCCAAGGTGACGACCGGGCCGAGCCAGGGGTCGGTTCAGGACATCATCAACCGGCACAACAACGACGGACTCTGGGGCCGCTGAACGCGCCTCGACCTCCAAACAACAACTTCTCTCAATCCTCAAGATCAGGAACTGTTTCAATGAAAAAGATCGTCCTTACCGCTGCCGCCATCCTCGTTGCCAGTGGCACGGCCTTCGCCGGCAGCGACCACTACGGCTCGAACACTTCCCGCCAGCCGGTCGCCAGCCATTCGGCTTCAAAAATCGACACCTCGCACACCAGCTCGATCCGAGAGGTCAAGAAGATCCATGGTGGTGCCGATGCCAGCGTGCCGGCGCAGTACGGCCAAGGCATCTGGGGCAACTGAGTTTCATCCGGTCAGGACCGATAGGTTCGGCAATCAGGACGGAGGGCCACGCTTGGCTTTCCGCCACCCCCACCTCTTAACACAGGAGATCATCATGTTTAACATGACACGTCGCACGTTGCTTGGGTCCGCAACTGCCGCTGCCGCATTCGGCCTCGCCGGCAGGTTGGAATTCACCCGTCCTGCCTTCGCCGAAACAGCAGTCGAGCCGGCCGTTGGCTTCTACAAATACATGGTCGGCGATATCGAGATCACCGCCATCTATGACGGCATCTGGCGCAAGCCGCACGACCCAGCTTTCATCAAGGATGTCTCCGTCGAGGACACCAAGGCAGCCCTTGCCAAGGCCGGCCTGACGACAGACTTCATGCCTATCCCGCTCACCGTCGTCGTCCTCAAGATGAACGGCAAGGTGATTATGATGGATGCCGGTTCGGGCGTCGGCCAATGGCAAACCAATGCCACCCATCTGCCGGCCAACATGGCCGCCGCTGGCATCGACTACAAGACTATCGACACCATCATGATCTCGCATTTCCATCCCGACCACGTCTGGGGCCTGATGGAAAAGGGGACCAGCGCGCCTGTGTTCCCCAATGCCGAGCTCATCGTCAACGCCACGGAATACAAGTGGTGGACCGACCCCGGCCGACTGGCAAAGCTGCCCGAAGGGCGCAAGCCGGCGGGCAAGCGCATCGCCGAAAACTTCCCGAAATGGAAGAACTGGAAGCTGGTCGAGGACGGCGCCGAAGTGGCGCCTGGCATGCAGATCATCGCCGCGCCCGGTCATACGCCAGGCCATTCGGTCTACCTCGCAAACTCCGGCAAGGAGCAGATCATGATTTCGGCAGACACAATGTATGTGCCGGCACTACTGGCGCCGCATCCGGACTGGCAAGGCACCTACGACCAGGATGGGCCGACGGCCATTACCACGCGCCACAAACTGATCGATCGCGTGATTGCCGACAACATCCGCATCTCCGGTTCGCACTTCCCGTTCCCGGGCACCGGCACCTTCGTCAAGGACGGCAACGCCTACGGCTTCACCCCCGTGCAAATTTAAGCGCGGCAATCCCAAAGCGAGAAAGACAATGGAACCTTCCCTCTTCAACAGGCACAACCTGTTCGGGCTGCTCGGCGCCGTTGCCGTGCTGACTGCCGTTCCGGTCGCCGTCACCGGGCCGGCCTATGCCGTGGACAACATTGAAGGCGACGACGCGCCCGACCTCACCGCAGTAAAAGCCAAGATCGATGCCAAGGACTATAAGGGTGCATTGGCCGATCTTCGTGACCTGGCGCAGGACACGCAGCAGGCCGACGTCTACAATCTGCTCGGCTTCACGCTGCGCAAGACCGGCGATTACACGACGGCACTGACCTACTACACCAAGGCGCTCGAACTGAAGCCGGACCACAAGGCGGCGCGCGAATATCTCGGCGAACTCTATGTCGAGACCGGCGACATGGCCAAAGCTAGGGAGCAGCTGGCATCGCTGACCCAGCTCTGCCCGGCAGGCTGCGAGGAACGCGCAGACCTGCAGAAGGCCATCGACACCAAAGTGACCCAATGAAGCCAGGCGGGCGCCGTCGTGCGGCGCCTGCCCTCTTTCCTATCTGGAGCCAATCGTGACAACGACACAAATCGCCTTGAAACTACATCTCACCGACTTGACCCTGCTGACGGGTCGCCTGCTGCTCTCATTGCTCTTCGTGCATGAAGGCGTTGAGCTGGCGATCCATTTCGACGGTGCCGCAAAAGCCATGGCCGCCCTCGGCGTCAGCCTGCCGCTTCTGATGGCCACCATAGCGCTGCAGCTGGGAGCCGGTCTTTCGATCGGCCTGGGCCTGCTGACGCGTCTGGGCGCGGTCGCGCTCGGACTGTTCTGTTTGGCAACAGCAGCCCTGTTCCACACCAATTTCGCCAGCCAGAACGAATTGCTGCATTTGGAAAAGGATCTCGCCATAGCGGGCGGCATGTTCGTCCTCGCCATCGCCGGAGCCGGCGCGATATCTCTCGACAGGGTGCTGAACGGACTCATGAGGCGCCGGCAACAGGACAGAGAGACGGTTGCCGCGCTCATAGCGGCCGGTAGCCCTTTGTCGGTGGGCGATATCAAGCTCCCGTTCTAATTTCGACCAAGACGCTGGGTCTCATATCAACTCGGCACGCCACAAACGCCTCGGGTGACCAGATGGCGCAAGCCGTTCTTGGCGTGCCGTTCATCGACGTCCGCTTAACGGCACGGATAGGGCCGCCCTATCGGCCGATTTGAGGCGCAAAGCTGCCAATGGGTGTAAGATAAATGCGGTCAGCGAATGGCTGGCCTAGCTTCTTGAATTTGGGCGAACCGCCTCGTAACCAGTTGACAGATAAGATGTGCTAGTCGCTGAGGGTCAGCGTTCTCTGTACGGGTCGCCAAGCCGTTTCCTCGTACTGTATGGTCTGGCGGACCTACTTACGATGACTCCGAATAGATCCGTCCGACAGGGCCGGACCAGCGGTCGAGGTGACTGCTTCCCGGGTCGCAACGTTCTCCAGAAATGTCGTCGCCGGCACGAAGAACAATGTGCCGGTGACCGCGCGGCTGAAGTCCAGCAACCGATCGTAGTTGCCTGGCGGCCGGCCAATGCGCTGCCACGTTTCGAGCCCTAAAGCTGACATTCGCGTCTGTAGCTCAGTAAGGGTTGGAATAAGTCGAACGGTGCCACGGGTGCGCGGGTGGTAAACCCGAAAACCAGGAGGAAGGGGGGCGGCTCTGCTCCCATTTCGACGGCGGCGGCAACATTTTGAGACCAGACCCTCGAGGCCAAGCGCGCGCAAGGCGGCCTTTTCAAAGGTCAACAACGCCGAGTTAAACGTCGAGCAAAACCGTTCCTTGCGGGCGGCTGCAACATGCCAGGACATAGCCGGCCGATTTATCTTCAGCATTCAGCCCGCCTAGATCGTCCATGGCAACTTCGCCGGATAGTTTGGCTATTCGGCACGTTCCGCAAACGCCCTGCTGGCAGGCGGTTGGGATGTAGATGCCACAGTTCCGTGCCGCTTCAAGCAGGGTCTCTCCGGGCGCGCAGTGATGCTCCACGCCCGAGCGGGCGAAACGGACCGAAGACGAAATCGCTGAAGCCAATTCCGACCGCGAACCATTGCTGCCTCCGAAACTCTCCTCGTGATACTGCGCCGGCGGGAAGCCTATTGCGTGAAGGCAGGCCCGTGCCGTCTTCATGTACCCTTCGGGTCCACAGGCAAAAACGGTGCGCCTGTGGAGATTGGGAACGAGGGTCAGCAGCATCTGACTGTCTATTCGGCCAGTTGGCCCCCTCCAGGTGCGATCTTCCTGGCTGCAAACGCACGTTACCCGCACGTTGGGGAAGCGAGAGGCAAGTGCGTCCAATTCCCGTCGAAAGATTATATCACCTGGCGTTCTGGCACTATGAATGAAGGAGATATCCTGGTCGGTTGCGCGGTCGGTAAGCGCACGCAACATCGACATCACGGGCGTTATCCCGCTGCCGCCCGAAAGGAAGAGCGGCGTTTCATATGGCAGGTCATCGAGATTGAATGAGCCGAGCGGCCCTTCGATTTCGACCTCGTCGCCCGCCCCCAAATTGTCGTGGAGCCAATTCGAAACCAGGCCGCCCGGTGTTCGCTTCACCGTGATCTGCAGGTCGAGCGGTCGCGTCGGTGGTGAGGAAACAGAGTAGGAGCGCGTCACCGCGGCACCCTCGATCTTGAGGTGCACGAGCACATACTGGCCCGCGCTGAAGCAGAACATCCGATCCGTCGGGGATGTGAAAACGAAAGTTTTCACATCGGGCGTCTCCTCGATTACACGACGGCAGAGTACGAGCTGCGATGTGGTTTGTGCCCATTGCCGATGACGCATCATCGGGAGGAGGCCGGGGGTCCCAACGTGTGCGTTCATCATTCATCTCGGTTTAAAGTAGAGCCAAGATGCCATTTCCAGGCCCGCCATAACAGGAGCCTCCCTCCCGCGTTATGATCGATTATTTCGATTACATATCCAATGACATCACGGCAACGTGAAGGGCGCGGATTCCCTTGCGGATGATCGGTTCGTGCTTGCGGCGCGCCAGGATGGCCGTGTGTACCGGCTGATGCAGGGTCGGAGCACCTTCGACGATGAACGATGGGCGTTCGAGGGCGAACCTGCGCGCATCGTCACTTCGCATATAGCAGGTCCCGCCCGCGCGCCGTAGCATCATCTCCGCCAAGGTTTCTGATCCCATGGAAAGGCGACAGATCGCCAACTCGCCAAGCAATTCGGCATGGGCCTTCTCCAGCAGGACCGTATAGCCAGGACGAATATAGGTTTCAGGATCGACCTCGGAGAGGGTTCTGGCTACCGTGGAAACCATCACATATTCCTCAACCATCAAATGTTCATAGGAGATTTCGGGTAGGTATCGTGGGGCGTAAAGCACAGCGATGTCGAGATTTCCCATGCTTAGGTCGCTGACCATCTGGTTCGAATAATCCGACTCGACATGGATCGACGATTTGGGAAGAGCCTGACACAGCGTCTCCACCCAACCCGGCAAAACCGAGCGGGTCATCCCGACCTGCGCGGCGACGCGCAAGGTGCCTTCGAAACGATTGAACGCCCGGACATCGTGGCGAGCCTGCGACCATGTGGACAGCAGGGATCTTGCGTAAGCTTCGAACCGGCGTCCTGCGGCGGTCGGTTCCGCCCCAGCGCGTCCGCGCTGGAACAGTTCGGACCCGATTGCGCTCTCGAGGTTCTTGATGCGGGTGCTGATCGTCGACTGGGTCAATCCTAGCCGATCCGCGGTGCGATTGAAGTTTCTCGATTCGATGATGTCCAGAAAGGTCTCGATGTGATCAAGTTGCATGAAATCTCCAATCGAAAAACTCGATCATATTCCACGTATCATAAGCTTGATCAAACAATACTCAAGGCGGAAGCTGTAGCACATCAGCGGCCGGCAGCGCCGCCGGGACGAGATACGGATACGGAGCGGAAGAAGTGTTCATAGTCGACTGCGACTGTCATAATTACTGGTCAAGCGCTACTGTGTTGGAGCCCTATCTCTCCGGCTTGTGGAAAGACATGTTCATCGAGGGCGAGAAAACAGGGCCCGTTGGGGCCTTTCCGCATGGTCATCGGCCCTGGTTCCACCCGCAGGACTTTTCCCGCAAGGACATCCGTCCGAAAACGGAAGCCGACAACTATTTCATCATGAAAGAGAAGCACCTCGACAAATACAAAGTCGACGTGGCGATCCTGCCGGCGATGAGCCTATCGAGGCGTCGACCCTGGCTAACCCTTACTATGCCAGCGCTCTGGTCAGCGCTTACAACGATTATCAGATCGATCAGTGGTTGCCGAAAGACGATCGGTTCATGGGCTCGATCATCATCGCGCCACAGGATCCGAAGCTCGCTGCCGCCGAGATACGCCGTCTTGGCAGCCATCCGCGCATGGTCCAGGTTCTCGCCTCCCAGGGGTCCGTCAAGCCGTATGGCGACCCGTTTTACCATCCGATCTACGAAGCCTGCGCGGAAGTGGGGTTGCCATTCGCCATTCATCTGGGCGGGCATGGCGGCGTGAATTCAACTGCCATTGCTCCTGCTCCGACGACATTCTTCTGGGAAACGCATGCCATTCTGCACATGTCGGCGATGTCGCACGTGGCAAGCATGATCGCCCATGGCGTCTTCGAGAAATGGCCGGACCTCTACTTCGTGATCATCGAGTGCGGCGTCGCCTGGGTTCCGTCGGTCCTTTGGCGCCTGGACGCCGACTACAAAGCGCTGCGCAAGGAGACGCCATGGCTGAAGATGCTGCCGTCTGAATATTGCCGGCGCAACATCCGCTTTTCCACGCAGCCGCTGGAGCAGCCTGCAAACATCCAACATCTCTGGTCCACGCTCGAAGCGATGGACGGCGAAAACACGCTGATGTTTGCATCAGACTATCCGCACTGGGATTACGACGATGCCAACACGCTGCAAATCCCTCCTGCATGGAAGAGCAAGATCATGGGACTGAACGCGCTGGAAGTCTACAAACGCATCCCCCGCGCGCAAGCCGCGAATGCCGCCTGAGGAAGCATACGATGCCCGAGAAGACATATATCTGCCGCGTCGACGAGATCGAAACAGGGTCTCCGTTCATCGCCAAGATCCGCAGCCTTTCGGTCGGGATTTTCCGCATCGGAGATTCATTCCACGCGCTGCTGAATGTCTGTCCGCACCGCGGCGCTCCGCTTTGCGAGGGGCCGCAATGCGGCACAACCGCGCCCGTTGAACAGGCGCAATTCATCTATCATCGCGAAAACGAGATCGTTCGATGCGCCTGGCACGGGTGGGAGTTCGACATCAAGTCAGGCGCGGCCTTGGTCGATCCCTCCGTTCGCGCGCGCACATTTCCAGTCACCGTCGAAGCCGGCGGCATCTACGTGACGGCCTGATTGGCGCAAGCCGATTGGGATTGGAAAAATTCGAAGGAAAGGTGGCGGAGCCAATAAGCAGATTTGTTCGCCGGTGCTTGACGAGAAATAACGCGGGGAACTCCGCAATGGGAGAGTCAAATGTCAGAATCTGAATACAAGCTTGGTATCGCGCAAAGCCTGGTCGGAGGCGGCAAGGTTTCCCGCCGCGACTTCATTCATCTTGGGCTGGCCGCGGGCCTGACCGTTGCCGCCGCCGACCGGCTGTTCGTGAGCACGGCGCGGGCCGAACCGATGCAGGGCGGCTTCGCCAAGCTCGGCATGGCTCATGGCGCGACGACGGATTCGATCGATCCGGCCGGCTACCCCGACACGTTCACACAAACCGCATTTTCGGGCTCGCTGTCCAACAGCCTCACTGAGGTCGACGCCAAAGGCAATGTCCAACCGGACCTCGCCGAGAGCTTTGAAACTTCGGATGGAGCCAAAACCTGGGCTTTCAAGCTGCGCAAAGGCGCAACCTTTCACAACGGCAAGACCGTGAAGGCGGATGACGTCGTGACCTCCTTGCAATATCACATGGGCAAGGACACCAAATCGGCGGCGAAGTCGCTGTTGGACTCCGTCGCCGATGTCAAGTCGGACGGCCCGGAAACGGTGGTCTTCACGCTCAAGAGCGGCAACGCCGATTTCCCTTACATCATGAGTGACTACCATCTGGTCATCATGCCGGCCAAGGACGGCAAGGCGGATTGGGCTTCAGGCGTTCGCACCGGTGCTTTCGTCCTCGAGAATTTCCAGCCCGGCGTTTCGGCCAAGCTCAAGCGCAATCCAAACTACTTCAAGAATGGCAAGCCCTATCTCGACGAGGTGGAGTTCATCGCCATCACAGATCTCGCCGCTCGCATGGCGGCGCTATCCACGGGGGAGGTGGACTATATCGGCCGCGCCGACCTCAAGACCCTCGGCATGTTGAAACGCAATCCCAAGGTGGAAATCGTCGAGGTCACTGGCTACGGGCACTATACCTTGCCGATGAATGTCACGATGGCGCCGTTTGATAATCCGGACGTGCGAATGGCATTGAAATGGGCGATCAATCGCCAAGAAATCGTCGACAAGATCTTTCTTGGCCACGCCACTGTGGCCAACGACAACCCGATCGCGCCGGCCATCAAATTCGCCAAGGATCCGCAACCGCAACACAGCTTCGATCCGGAAAAAGCCAAGCACTACCTGAAAAAGGCCGGAATGGAGAACCTGAAGGTGGACCTCTCGGTGGCCGATGCCGCCTTTGCGGGGGCGGTGGATGCGGCTTCGCTCATTCGCGAAACGGCAGCCCAATGCGGCATCGACGTCAATGTCGTGCGTGAGGCCGAGGACGCTTATTGGGACAATGTCTGGCTGAAGAAACCCTGGTGCGCTTCCTATTGGAGCGGTCGGGCAACCGCCGACTGGATGTTCACGCAAGCCTTTGCCGCGGACTCCAGCTGGAACGAAACGTTCTGGAAAAATCCCCACTTCAACGAATTGCTTGTCCAGGCACGCGCCGAGACGGACGAAGCCAAACGAGCGGCGATGTATGCCGAGATGCAGCAACTAACCCACGATGACGGCGGCAGCATCGTGCTGGTCTTCAACAATTTCGTCAGCGCCCAATCCAAAAAGCTCGCACACGGTGATGTGGCGCCCAACTGGGAGAACGATGGACTGAAAATGGCCGAACGCTGGTGGATCGCCACGGCATGAGATGGCGGGCCGGAGCCGCGATGGTTTTGAGGCTCCGGTCAGCTGGCTCCGAGTGCAGGGTTGCCGCCCAGGAAACGCCACGCACATGAACCCCGTCGCAAGAACGGTCCTGCAGCGCCTTGGCCTCGGTCTGGTCACTTTGTTTATCGTGTCCATCATCATCTTCTCTGCGATCGCGATGCTCCCAGGCGACTTCGCCAAGGCCACGCTCGGGCAGTCGGCGACGCCCGAAACGGTCGCCGCGTTTCAGCGGGAGATCGGCATCGATCGTCCGCCTGTCGAGCGCTACTTCGCTTGGATCGCCCAGATGCTCCATGGCGATTTCGGCTCTTCGTTTGCGAGCCGCACCGGATATCGGCGTACCGTGGCCGAGATCATCGCCCCCCGCCTCTACAACACGATGTTCCTTGCAGCGGTGACGGCGCTGATAGCCGTTCCCCTGGCCTTGGGGCTTGGCATTCTGGCTGCGCTGTACCGCAACGGCTGGTTCGACCGGCTGGTGAATGTCGCGACACTGACAACCATTTCATTCCCGGAATTTTTCGTCGCTTATATGCTCGCCTACCTGGTGATCTCGCGCGACACGTTCATCGGATCCGATTTCGCTCAAACGCTGCCTCATTGGCTCACTGTCTCGCTGAACTGGGCGCTCAATGCGGTTCCCAAATTTCCGACATTGTCGAATGTGAACGATCAGACGCCATTTTGGGAGCATCTCTGGAAAGTCGCCCTGCCGGCAATCACCCTTGCGCTTGTAATCGTGGCCCACATGATGCGCATGACCCGAGCGGCCATCATCAACATGCTGTCAAGCCCCTACATCGATATGGCGCGCCTCAAGGGAATGTCCCCGATGGTGATCGTGCTGAGGCATGCCCTGCCCAATGCCTGGGCTCCGATCGTCACTGTGGTCGCGTTCAATCTGGCGTATCTCATCGTCGGAGTGGTCGTGGTCGAGGTCGTGTTCGTTTACCCCGGCATCGGCCAGCTGATGGTTGACGCGGTAAAATCCAGGGATGTTCCGGTTGTCCAGGCCTGCGCCCTGATTTTCGCCGCGACTTATATCCTTCTCAACCTGCTAGCCGACATTATTTCCATCGCCACCAATCCCAGGCTCTTGCACCCACGATGACCAGATCCGAATCTGTCGCGGAGCTTCAGAGGCTGAGGCGCTCGCGTGCCACCCGGGCGAAAACTGCGCTGAAGAAGGCACCGTTCAGCGCGTGGTTCGGCATCGTCGTGATCCTCGGCTACGTCTTTGTTGCGGTCTTCGCGCACTGGATAGCCCCATATGGCGAGACGCAGGTTTTCAGCGAAGCCTTCGCGCCGTGGAGCCAGGAGTTCAAACTGGGAACCGATCAGCTCGGCCGCGACATGCTCACCCGCTTGATCTACGGTGCGCGCAACACCATCGCTATCGCGGTCGCGACCACGTTGCTGTCCTTCGCGGTCGGCGTCTCGCTCGGCCTTCTTGCCGCATTGTACAGGGGGTGGCTCGACCAGATCTTGTCACGTGCGGTGGACGTGCTGATGTCAATCCCGAGTCTGATCTTCGCGCTGGTGCTGCTGACGATCTTCGGCTCTTCGATCACGAGCCTGATTGTCATCATTGCGCTTCTCGATTCCACCCGGGTCTTTCGGCTTTCTCGCGCCGTCGGGCTTAACGTGGCGGTGATGGAATATGTCGAGGTGGCACGATTACGCGGCGAGGGACCAAAATGGATCATCGCCAAGGAAATCCTTCCCAATGTCATGCCGCCACTGGTCGCCGAGTTCGGCTTGCGATTCTGCTTCGTGTTCCTGACAGTCGCGGCGCTGTCGTTTCTCGGCGTCGGTATTCAGCCGCCGACGGCCGATTGGGGATCAATGGTGCGCGAGAACGCGACCCTGATCACCTACGGCGACGTCACCCCGCTACTTCCGGCCGGCGCGATTGCTCTCCTTACCGTGTCCGTGAATTTCGTTGTGGACTGGTTCCTGCACGCAACAAGCGGGTTGCGGGATGAAAAGTAGCGGTCCAAGCTCACGCGAAAAAGGCACGGATCTACTTCAAATCCGCAATCTGCATGTGGAGGGGTTCTCGGACGAGCGCTGGCATCCGATTGTCCGCGGGATCGATCTGACGCTGAAGCGGGGCGAGGTTCTTGGCCTGATCGGCGAATCAGGCGCCGGCAAGTCCACCATTGGCCTTGCCGCAATGGGTTATGCCAAGCCGGGCTGCCGGATCATGCAAGGCTCGGTCCTGTTCGACGGGATTGATCTTCTGGCAGTCAATGAAAAAGGGCGCCGTCGCCTCAGGGGCTCCCGCATTGCCTATGTCGCACAAAGCGCGGCTGCCTCTTTCAATCCGGCACATCGGCTCTTGGAACAAACCGTCGAAACAGCGGTGGCGCATGGAATTGCCGGCCGGGAAGAGGCGAACCGGAGCGCCGTCGATCTTTATCGACGCCTTCAACTCCCAGAACCGGAGACCATAGGCTTTCGCTATCCTCATCAGGTCTCCGGCGGGCAGTTGCAACGGGCAATGACAGCGATGGCAATGGCTTGTCGTCCGGACCTCATAATATTCGACGAGCCAACAACCGCGCTCGACGTGACCACGCAGGTTGAAGTTCTAGCTTCCATTCGCAACATCGTGGAGGAATTCAGCACCGCTGCAATCTACGTGACGCATGACCTGGCGGTGGTGGCGCAAATGGCGGATCGTATCATGGTTCTGCGCCACGGACGCACCGTGGAGGAGGCTGATACACGCCAGATGCTGGCCTCGCCCAGCCAGGAATATACCAAAACGCTCTGGGCCGTACGCAAGCTCGCCAAGCCCGAAGTTCCAGCCGATGACTATCTGCTGACGATAGACAACGTTACCGCGGCCTATGCAGGAAAGGTCAAGGTGCTCCAGGATGTCTCCATCAAGGTTCCGCGCGGAAGAACCGTGGCCGTGGTCGGCGAATCCGGTTCGGGCAAATCGACGCTCGCGCGAGTCGTCACCGGTCTCTTGCCGCCAATTTCAGGTTCGATTTCTTTTGCCGGGCAGCCCCTTTCCACGAGCCTGAAGACGCGGCCGAAGGAGGTCCTGCGCCGCATGCAGATGATTTACCAAATGCCCGACAACGCCCTGAATCCGCGCCAGACGGTCGAAGAAATCATAGCTCGGCCGCTCGAATTCTACCTCGGCCTAAAGGGCGCGCAGAAGGATCGCCGGATCTGCGAACTTATGCACATGGTCGAGATGAGCGAGGATTTTCTGGAACGCCTGCCTGGCGAGCTATCGGGCGGCCAAAAGCAACGCGTCTGCATTGCCCGGGCGTTGGCAGCCGATCCAGAGCTTATCATCTGTGACGAGATCACGTCCGCGCTCGACCAGATCGTCCAAGAGGAAATCCTCAAGCTTCTCATGCGCCTGCAGCGTGAACTCGAAATGAGCTACATCTTCATTACCCACGACATTGCTACCGTAAGGGCGATAGCCGACCAAATCGTTGTCATGCACCAGGGCAAAGTCGTTGAACAGGGACTGAAGAGCCAAGTTCTCACACCTCCCCATGCCGCTTACACCGAACGGCTTTTGTCGTCCGTACCGGAAATGGATCCGGACTGGCTTACAAGGCTGCTGGCCAGCCGGAAGGTCTGACAGGGGGACCCCGTCCACCTAGGCCCCTGGCATCCTTCCACGTGCTTTGAAGGGCATGATCGTGCTCCGCTTCAATCGGGCTGGCCAGCCCGACAAACGGAGCCAACCATTTCACCGTTTCGTCGCTAAGAAAGCTGGCGACCCAGGAGATCTCGGTATTAGCTCACGAACGGCAGCTTCTGTTTGCTTAAAAGAAGCGCTCTGAGGCACATCGGAGCTACGACGCAGTCCCTGTGATGTCTGCTTTTTGGAAGCGGCTGCTAATCTCTCAATGACCAAGATTGGGCAGCAAAGCTGCCAAGGGGTGTAAGATAAATGCAGCCAGCGAATGGGTGGCCTAGCTTCTTGACTCAATTTGGGCGAACCGCCTCGTAACCAGTTAATAAATAACGTCGGGTTAGTCGCACTGTCTGCAATCCGGGTGGCGAACGAGGATCAAGGAAGGAACAAGGGGGCCGTGCCCAAGTTCGGGGCATGTACCACCGCCGCCGATGAACTCGAGCGGCTGCGCAGCAACAACCGAGGCACGGGATCATGACCGTTCAGATTCGACTTTCCGAGATCGACCACGCCAGGCGCGAAGATCATGGCGACGGTGCCTGGAGCATCGCACCGGACCTGGGTTATTTGCGGCTGGCAATCGTCAATGTCGTGTTCTTCGGCGCACCGCGCAGCGGAGATCGGAACTGGGTGCTAATAGATACGGGGTTGCCGACGTCGAGAAGCAGTATTCTTGCGGTCGCGGAAAAGCGGTTTGGCACCAACGCACGGCCTGCCGCGGTTATCCTGACACACGGCCATTTTGACCATGTGGGAACGGTTCTGGACCTCGCGAATAGGTGGGAGGTGCCCGTCTTCGCGCATCGACTCGAGCGGCCCTATTTGGACGGAACTGAATGTTATCCGGCACCGGATCCCTGGGTCGGGGGCGGACTGATGGCGCTGCTTTCGCCGCTCTTTCCACGCGGGCCGATCGATCTTGGCAACCGATTGGAACTCTTGCCCGCCGACGGATCGGTCCCCGGAATGCCCGGATGGCAATGGCTGCACACACCCGGGCACGCCCCTGGTCACATTTCGCTCTGGCGCGAGGAAGACCGCTCGCTGATCGTAGGGGACGCTTTCATCACCACCGGTCAGGAGTCGGTCTATGAGGTCGCCGTCCAGGATCTCGAGATGCACGGTCCGCCGCGCTACTTCACGCCGGACTGGGATGCGGCGGAAAGATCTGTGAAGCGTCTGGCTGCCCTGAACCCTCAGATGGTCATCACTGGACACGGTGCGGCTGCCGCTGGAGTGGGCATGCGTAAAGCTCTTGACAGTCTGGCTGAGCGCTTCACGGTGTTCGCCGTCCCGCCGAAATCAAAATTCGTACGCGAGCCAGCGATGGCTGCAAATAGCTGAGGTAACCGAGCCGCCGTCGTTGTGAATATGGTCACGTTGGACAACTCCATCTCTCGAGCAGGTAGAGTTCCCCCCTCGGGTCGCGCCCATGTCGCCCAAACACTGACAAGCGGAACAATCCCGGGAGGCGCCAGTTAGGCGGCGCACGCTTGGGCGACTTGCGGCCAGCCCCGAAAAATCCCGCGTCAGGAGCAGACGTCAGATGGAAAACGAGCACCCCGAAGGACGTGTCCTCTCCGCCGGCGCGGCGATCGGCAAGAAGTTCGGGCCCCACCGGTCGTCATTAGCCATGACTGGCGTCGATTCGCTCATGGGCCAAAACCGTGGAGCGGTTCTGGCTCCACCAGCTTGATGGGGTGATCGACTTAGCTGTGCTCCATCGCCGTGCCGCCGAATTGGAGTTTGTGCATGAGCCAGCGAGGAGGAACAAACCGGGGAAGCGCCAGTTAGGTCCTTCGTCCGGCGGAGGGCGGCACCCCGGCCACGCGCCTTGAAGTTGGTTCAGAGGAAGGCTTCAGATGAGAAGTGCCAAGAGCGCGTGCCCCAAGAACGCGTCCTCTCCAGGATTGGTGGCCGAGCAAGTGTTGTTGCCATCCAGCCCCAAGCCGGGGCGGCAACTGCTCTGGATCCCGGCAATCGCATTCTTGCCCGGTTGCGCGGGGGGTGTGCTCGACCCGCAAGGACCCATTGGCTCGGGCAACCGCACGATCCTCTTGAACTCACTGGCGGTGATGCTGGTGATCGTTGTTCCGACGCTTGTTGCGCTCTTGGCCTTCGCATGGAAATTCCGCGCCTCGAACAGCGACGCGCGCTATGACCCGGAGTTCACCTATTCGGGGCGCATCGAGTTGATCGTCTGGTCGATCCCGACGCTCACCATCCTTTTCCTTGGCGGGCTGATCTATTATGGATCGTACCAGCTCGATCCGCGCAAACCGATCCCTTCCGCGCAGCCGCCGCTCGACATCCAGGTGGTGGCGCTCGACTGGAAATGGCTGTTCCTCTATCCCGAGCAGGGCGTGGGCGCTGTCAATCAATTGGTTATCCCCGCCGGCGTTCCAGTTCATTTCAAGCTGACCTCGGCCAGCGTGATGAACACGTTCTTCGTGCCCCAGCTTGGCAGCATGGTCTACGTCATGAACGGCATGCAGACCGAGTTGCATCTGCAGGCCGACTATGAGGGCAGCTTTTTCGGCCAGTCGGCGCACTTCAGCGGCGACGGCTTCTCGGACATGAACTTCAGCGTGAGCGCGGTTTCAGCCGATGCCTTCACCCGCTGGACGTCGTCGCTGCGTGGCGGCGGCGGCGTGCTCAACGCGAATGCCTATCGCGAGCTCGCCCGGCAAAGCACCAACGTGCCGCCGTCCACGTTCGGCCATGTTCAGCCCGGGCTGTTCGATGCCGTCGCTCAGCAGATATTGCCCCCGGGTCCGGGGCCGGCCGAAAGTGCCGCCGGCGGCGAGCCACAGGTGAGCCCAAAGGCATTGCCCGCGGCGGCGCCGCCGACGGGGCATCATCCACAGGCAGAAGGGGCGGAATGACGATGCTGGGCAAGCTCGACTCGTCGGCCATTCCCTTCGATCAACCCATCCCGCTCGTCGCGGCTCTCGGCGTCTTTCTGGCAGCGGTCGCCGTGCTTGGATGGATAACGGTGAAGGGCTACTGGCCCTATCTGTGGAACGAGTGGATAAGCTCGGTCGACCACAAGCGCATCGGCGTGATGTACATTGTGCTGGCGATGCTCATGCTTCTGCGTGGCTTCATCGATGCCATCATGATGCGCACGCAACAGGTGCTGGCGATCCACGGGCCGGGCTACCTGCCGCCGGAGCATTACGACCAGATCTTCTCCGCGCACGGCACGATTATGATCTTCTTCGCGGCGATGCCTTTCATGATCGGCCTGATGAATTTCGCCGTACCGCTGCAGCTTGGCATACGCGATGTAGCCTTTCCGACACTCAATTCCGTCAGCTTCTGGCTGACGGCTTCCGGAGCCCTGCTGGTCAACATCTCGCTTGTCATCGGTGAGTTCGCGCGCACCGGCTGGCTGCCCTATGCCCCCTTGTCGGAGACCACCTACTCGCCGGGCGTCGGCGTCGATTACTATCTGTGGTCGATCCAGATCTCCGGCGTCGGCACGCTGCTTACCGGCGTCAACCTGGTGACGACCATCCTCAAGATGCGTGCGCCTGGTATGGGCTACCTGCGAATGCCGATGTTCTGCTGGACCTCGCTCGCGTCCAACCTGCTCATCGTCGCAGCCTTCCCGATCCTCACCGCCACGCTGGCGATGCTGACGCTGGACCGCTATCTCGGCTTCCATTTCTTCACCAACGAAGCCGGCGGAAATCAGATGATGTTCGTCAACCTGATCTGGGCCTGGGGCCATCCCGAGGTCTACATTCTGGTGCTTCCCGCCTTCGGCATCTTCTCCGAGGTCTTCTCGACATTCTCGTCAAAGCCGCTGTTCGGATACCGTTCGATGGTCGCGGCCACGATGTTCATCTGCATCGTCTCGTTCATGGTCTGGCTGCATCATTTCTTCACCATGGGCGCCGGAGCAGACGTCAACGCCGCCTTCGGCATCGCCACGTCGGTCATCGCCGTCGGCACCGGGGTGAAGATCTACAACTGGCTCTTCACCATGTATGGCGGGCGCATCCGCTTCGACACGCCGATGCTTTGGGCGCTGGGCTTCGTGACCACCTTCACCGTCGGCGGCATGACCGGCGTTCTGCTTGCCGTTCCACCGGCCGACTTCGTGCTGCACAACTCCCTTTTCCTCGTCGCGCATTTCCACAACGTCATCATTTCGGGCGTGCTGTTCGGCGCGTTCGCCGGCTTCACCTACTGGTTTCCCAAGGCGTTCGGATTCCGCTTGCACGAAGGCTGGGGCAAGGCCGCATTCTGGGTCACCTTGGCCGGCTACATGCTGGTCTTCGTGCCGCTCTATATCGTCGGTCTGCTCGGCATGACGCGGCGCCTGCAGCATATCGACATGGATCTTTGGGCGCCATGGCTGGTGGTGGCCGCGTTCGGCGTGCTGGTGATGATCGCCGGCGCCGCACTGCAGATCATGCAACTCGCCGTTTCGATCCGACATCGCGACAAGCTTCGCGATGAGACAGGCGACCCATGGGACGGGCGTTCACTGGAATGGTCGACGTCTTCCCCTCCCCCCGTTTTCAACTACGCGCGGCTGCCTTTCGTCGAGGATGAAGAGCCCTACTGGCGCATCAAGCAACGGGCAAGGGAGGAGAAGAGGCCCGGTGCGGAGGAAGGATACGAGCCTATCGAGATGCCGCGCAACAGCCCGACAGGCTTCGTCACCGCCTTCTTCAGCACGCTGATCGGGTTCGCGCTGATCTGGCATATATGGTGGCTGGCGATCGTCGGCTTCATCGGCGCCTACGCGACCTTCGTCGTCTTCGCCTGGCGCGATCATGGGGATTATGAGATTCCCGCCGAAAAGGTCGCGCGCATCGACGATGACCACAAGGCCGCACAGTCAGCCCGGCTGCGGCGCTGGGAGCGGCCGGCATGAGCGATCACGCGCTACCCGGCGACTTCGGCGCGGGCACCCAGGCCCGAGACCCCTATCGGCTTGGTCAGGGCGGCCGACATGGCGTGCGCTCCGCGACCGGCCACGGAGAAGGCGGCCCGGCCTCGAAATTCGTCACCGTGGCATATGGCTTCTGGATCTTTCTGCTGTCCGACATCATCATATTCTCGGCCTTCTTCGCGGCGTATGCCGTGCTTGCCAAGGCGACCGCCGGCGGACCGACCGGCAAGGATTTGTTCGAGCCCACCCGCGTTGCGGTGCAGACGGGCCTTCTGCTCACGTCGAGCTTCACCGGTGGCCTGGCGACACTCGCGACCCATCGCAGATCGATGGCTGCCACGCAGGCCTGGCTGCTCGTCACCGGATTGCTCGGGGCAGCCTTCCTGTTTCTGGAGGTACAGGAATTCGCGGCGATGATCGGCGAGCAGGCGGGGCCTTCGCGCAGCGCATTTCTATCAGCCTTCTTTGCGCTCGTTGGCTGCCACGGCACCCATGTCGGGCTGGGGCTGCTCTGGCTGGGCACAATGATGGCGCAGCTATGGGTCAAGGGTTTTCGGTCGGATATTTTGCGGCGGCTCCACTGCTTCGGGCTTTTCTGGCACGCACTCGACATCATCTGGGTCGCCATCTTCACCCTGGTCTATCTGTTGGGAGCATCGCCATGACCATCGAGAGCAGGCCCGGCGAGATGCAGGACCGCCGCGATTCCGCACCGGGCGAGGAACGTATAACCGAGCACGAAGTGGCTGGAGGGCTGTTGGGCTATGTGATCGGCTACGGCCTGGCCATCCTGCTCACGATCGCGTCATTCCTGGCGGCTCAAACCGATCTGATTTACCAGCCGGCGGTGATTTCGGCCCTGGTGGTGCTCGCTGTCGCGCAGATGGGCGTGCATCTTGTCTTCTTTCTGCACCTGACCACCGGGCCGGACAACACCAACAACATCCTGGCCCTGGCCTTCGGCGTGCTGATCGTTGCGCTGGTGGTCCTGGGCTCGGTTTGGATCATGGCCCACCTGAACGAGAACATGGCCGCCATGACGGCCCATCAAGCCGGAACGATGCCTTAAACCTCGCCCTGCTAGTCTTGGCTGAGGTGAATATGAAGCTGGTACATTGTACCGCCGCGGTGGAGATAAAAGGCTCGTCAGACCTCGTGCTTTGGCTGAACTGCACGTATGGCATCTAGCGCCAAGCGAACGGCATCGATGCCTGAGACGCGGGGCTCGATCCGCCTGAAAATCACGCGGCCGTTTCGGTACTCCAGGCCCAACACCTTCCTGTCCCGCCATCGTGACGCCAGAGGCTTGTTGCGCAAGGTGATCGCGACGGCTTCGGGCCCAACATCAACTTTGCCGACACCCAGTTCCGACGCTGCTATCCGCAACCTGGTAAGTTCCAGCAGAACGGTCACTTCGCCAGGCATGTCACCAAAGCGGTCCTCGAGCTCCTCGCTGAATGCATCAAGGTCCAAGTCAGAACGAATACGAGAGAGCCGCGCATAGAGGCCAACACGGACAGTAGGCTCGTTTACATAGCTTTCGGGAAAAGCCCGTTTTGCAGGCACGTTGATGTTGGCAAGTTGCCTGTTGGGGTCGGCCCCTTCTCCAGCCGCCGAGACCGCCCGCTCCAGCAAGTGCTCGTAGAGGCCCACTCCGATCAGTTTCATATGCCCAGCCTGATCTTCGCCGAACAGATCGCCGGCGCCGCGCAGGTCGAGGTCCCTTTGACTGATTGCCAGGCCGGAGCCAAGCCGATCGAGCGCAAGCATTGTCGAAAGCCGGGCCCTGGTGCCGTCGGCCAGCTCAACGCCAGGTTCCGTCAGAAGAAACGCAGCCGCTTGCATCGCTCCTCTACCGACCCGACCCCGTAGCTGGTGCAACTGCGCCAGACCGAACCGGTCCGGGCGCCAGACAATGATGGTGTTGGCTCGAGGCACATCGAGCCCACTCTCGATGATGTCGGTGCTCAACAAAATGTCGCCATCACCGTCAGCGAATCCGACCATGACTTCGTCCAGCTGCCTCCCTTTCATTTCACCGTGCGCCGTCATAACGCCGAGTTCCGGCACCAGCCTGTTCAGCTGGTCAGAGACCGGGCCAATGTCCTCGATGCGAGGAACCACGAAGAAACTCTGTCCACCCCTGTGAAATTCACGCAAGAGGGCCGCGCGCACCGATGCTGGATCGAACGCCGCCAGTATCGTGCGGACGGGACGTCTTTTGGCGGGCGGAGAGTTTAGAACGCTGACATCCTGGATGCCCGACAGCGCCGATTGCAGCGTCCGCGGTATCGGCGTGGCGCTCATGCTCAGCGTGTGAAGGCAGGGCGCCATCTTCCGCAGGGCCAGCTTCAACTTGACGCCGAACCGGTGCTCCTCGTCAATCACCAGCAGTCCAAGATTGGCGAATGTGACGCTCCTGGACGCCAAGGCCTGAGTACCCACGACGATCGCAACCTGGCCGCTCCGCAGGCCCTCCTTTGCCGCTTTTGCCTTTGCTGCCCCGACCATCCTTGACAGGTGGGCGACCTGCAGGCCCGTTCCTGCGAAACGGCGGCTGAACGTCTCATAGTGCTGTCGTGCCAACACGGTTGTCGGCGCTATGACCGCAACCTGTTTCCCGCAGAGGGCGGCGGCGGCGCAAGCACGCAAAGCCACCTCTGTCTTGCCGAAGCCAACATCACCGCAGACGAGCCGGTTCATTGTTCTCCCCGAGGAAAGGTCGTCGAGCACAGCGCGGATGGCGGCGGCCTGGTCAGGAGTCTCGGTATAGGGAAATTTCGCCGCAAAACGGGCCAAGTCCGCGCGGGAGGGCTTGATGATCTCGGCGGGCTGGCTGGACCTCATCTCGGCAAGGCCCACCAGGCGCTTGGCCAGCCTGTCGATCTCGCGCAACGCAGCCTCGCGTCGCTTGGGCCAGCCCTCGCCGTTGAGGCGATCGAGCGACACTGCCTCCGGTTCCGAGCCGTAGCGCCATATTTTCCCAAAGTCGTCGACCGGAACCAGCAAGGAAGCCCCGCCATGATATTCCAGCCTGACAACATCCTGGTGCTGACCAGCCAAGTCGACCTGTTCGACCGCCGCGAGCACGCCCAGGCCATGGTCTTCATGGACGACGACGTCGCCGATGCGCAACTCGGGTTCGAGTATGCTTGCGGCCATGCCGGCATCCGCCTTCAACGCAGGGCCAAACAGGTCGGCTGCGGCGACCATCGCGATACCGGATTGCGCGTCGACAAACCCTTCATCGAGGACGAAGCCAGCCTTGAGAAGAGAGCCTCTCGCGGCCGAAAGTATTTGCGGTGAGTCGACCGCTTCCTCAGCCCGCCGGCCTAGCTTTCTATTGAGCAGGCGATCTGCTCGCTGCAGTTCAGAGGCATCGCCGGTCAACACCACCCTGGCCCCGGCGCTTGTCTGCCTTGTCACGAATTCAGCGATTTCGTACCCGGGCCGGGCCAGGCGAAAGAATTTGGGAACTCGCTCGGCAGAAACGGCAAGTCTCGTGGAGCGGTTGCGCACGGAAGCATCCCACTCTTCACGCGACAGGTAAAATTGTTCCGGCAAAGGTTTCTCGCGCCCGGCAGCCTCCTGCCTGGCACGGCGTGCATCCTCGATCAGGTCCAGAATTTTGTCGAGCGGCTGCCCGTCGATACCTTCAAGGAAGGAGATCGAGGCGCTCGACGCAGTGTCGAAGACAGATGGCATCGCGCCATATAATGCGACCAGGCGCTCTTCCATCGACGTCGCGCGCATCGCTGTCAGCTCAGGATGATCACCAGCTTTAAACATCAGCTCGGATGCCGGTCCGACAGCAATCGAGTCTCGAACCTGGTCGCTGAGTTGACTGATCGGATCGTAGGTCTTGAGCTCTCGAATGCAGCTGTCTGGGCCAAGGACGACGCGAACGGGGTCCTCCGCGCCAGCGGGGAAGATGTCCATGAGATCGCCCCGAAAAGCTATTTCACCCGGTTCGTCGACCCTCTCGTCGACGACATAGCCAAAAGCTTCGGACCTTGTTCTGAAATCATCCCGGTCGAACTTTTGTCCCACCTCCAGAATTGCGAAACCGCCAGCAATGACCTGGGCGGGCGGCACCCGCTGCAGACTGGCTTCGATCGACATTACAGCGATGCGCGCACGATCGGGCTTCGTTGCCATGTGACACAACGCACGAAGCCTCCGCCCCATATTGGCGCGTGTGGGCCACACCCTGTCGTAAGGCAGGCAATCCCAGGACGGCAGCAAGATGATCTCCGCGTGCGGCAGGAACTGACGCAAAGCCCCGACGATCTCGTCGGCGCTGCGTTCCGAGGCAGTTATATGGATAATGTGCTTGTGCCGGCTGGCCTCCAGCCCACCGGCCAGCGCTGCCGCGATAGCTGAAGATGGCGGGACGCCGTGCTCTATCGTAAACCCGCTGTCATCCGTGTGATCGATTTGTTCGACATCCGTCCGCGAAATATGCCTGTTCACTGAAATCTCACCTTGTCCCCAGAAGAACGTCAGCACAGCGACCCCGTTCCTGGCGGCGCGCATTAAAGTGTTCCAGGACGGGGCAGCCGGTGCGGCGTTGATGCATTGCTTCCTAGCTGCCCTAAGAACTGGCGGCTGTGAATCACGCTCGACGCCGGCAGAACGCTCTGTGCGTCGGGCCATGCCGCGCGGTGGCCCGTCCGCCGGAGTTAGTATGTGCACATGCTGAATTGCCGAAATGTCGATAACCACGCGAGGGATTGTCGAGAAAGCTGTTCGAGTTCGTCCTCGTCCGTTATCCCAGCTTGGTAGTAAGCCAGGATGCGCGATGCACTCCGTTCTCTCTTGGTTTCGGTCTCGTTTTTTGGGGTTGCTGCGCGCCAAAACGCGGCTCAGGACGGCCAGCTCTGATGGGGTGAAGGCGTCTCTATGCTTGCATCAACTCCGCGCCGCCCGCCTCGGGTGGGGAGCCGAGGCGGGCTGAAGCTGTGGGGATCCAGCTTCCGATGCCGGGCAACAGGCGATTGTGCAAGAGGGATTGTCCGGCGCGGCCCAACGCAGGATGGACAGAATGTTCCGGGAGTTTTGGTGAGGCGAAAATAATTGGCCAAGAGCCAGAAGCACGGCGCAGGATACGGCATGTAAGACTTGCCGGCGTGCGATCCAGTCAGCAGCTCGGGCCAAGATCCGAATCCTGGATGTGAGTTTCTGGACCTTGCTGAGCATTTAAGAGTTGAGGTACGGCCGTTATGATCTGCGGCAGAAAGAAGGGCTTGGTGATCATATTATGCTGTTGGGAACACCTTCGGCTCCCCAGTGTACCTCGCTATCGCCGCTGATACGCTGCCGCGATCGATTGACGTCCTGAGGTCGCCTTGGACAACGCCAAGACGGGCTTGGTGCTTCGACAGCCAAGTGCCAGACGATGAGGACGATTGCAGGCCTACAGCAGCCGCGCGAATGGTTTCTCGCTGTAAGCTCGTGTTGGGTTGGTACGCTGCGGCGGCTTGCCGGCGCGGTCGCTTTGATCAAGCTTCCTGCTGATCTTCAGAAGCCTGCTGGATTTGGGTCATCACCTTTCGGGGATCGACATTCTCTGCCAGTTGCCGCAGCTCTTTGTCGGCCGGGGTGGAGACATTCAGACGCACCGCCAAGGCAGCCACCATCTCGATCAGCCGCGTGGTTTCATGTTCGTTAAGGAGGCTGATCTGCAAATCCAGTTCCGCTCGGCGCTCGCTGTGTTCGGCCATTCTGTTCTGATTGATCAGCACGAAGGTAGACAGGAAGATTGCCTCGACGGAAGCGACCATGGCCAGGATCACGAAAGTTGGGTCCCAAGCTGGGATGGCTGGTATCGCGCCTAGGTTTGCAAGGATCCAGGCGACGAGGATTGCGAGATGCAGATAGACGAAAGTCATGCTCCCCGCGAAGCGCGAAATAGCCCCGGCAATCCGCACCTGAACGCTTTGGTGCTCCTCCTGTTGTCGCCTGTGCTCGACCAGTGCCTCTATGTTCTGGTGGAGCACCGACTGCATGTTGGCTGGACGTTGGTCGCTCATTTGAAAAGCTCGTTTGAACGACGATCTCGTGCAAGCGGCGTCACTTGTCGCCCGCCTGGAACATTTGCGGAGCCGGACCTAGCTTGAACTCGTCGGCACGCAGCTTACGTCGCTGCCGACGGCCCGATTGGGAAAGGGCGTGCCGTGCTGAAATCGTGTGCACCATACCGACTACTGCCTGCGGGGCGCTCTGATGAACCATATGGCCAGCGCCCGGAATCACCTCGAGGAGAGACCCACCAACTTCGGCATGCAGGCGCCGTGCATGCCGTTCCGCATCGAACAACCGGTCTCCAGATCCCGCCAGGATGCCGGTCGGTACGGAAATGTCCTTATAGCTGGCCTTCTTCGACAGGGCCGCGGCCAGCATAGATGCTGACTCCGAACAAACCGCCCGCAGTTGGGAAGGGCGGCTGGCGGCATCCTTGGCGGATGCGGCGAAGTCGCTGGCGATCATAGCGGGTCGAAATATCTTTTCCATTGCCCAAGGCCAGGCAAGCCTCACAAGCAGCGGCAACAAGGTGTGGCGAAACCCCGTTCCGATCACCGGCAATGCCGGGAGTGCGGCCAGTGCAAGATCCAGCCGCGGTGGCGGATAGTAATAGCCTGAGACAAGCACAATGCCGGCGACCGATGAAGAATGCCTGCGCGCCAACTCGAGGGCGATCCAGGCTCCCCAGGAATGTCCAAGGACGAGATATTTCTTAATACCCAATCTGCCGGCGGCGGCATGTATGAGGTCGGCTTGGTCGCAAGCGGACCAGCGCCGGGTGCGCGAACGTGAGCTTCGCCCAAAGCCGGGACGGTCAAATGCGAGCACCCGGTAGGTCTTTGCCGCCTCATCGAAGACGCCGCTCGACTTGAAATCCTCCGCCATGGATCCATTGCCATGCAGGAGAAGCAGCGGCATGCCGGTTCCGGCTTCGATAAAATGCAGGCGCAGACCATCAATTGCCATCATACGTCCGCATGTCAGGCTGGCGATCGCACGTTTGGCGCGGATGGCGTTGTATCCCGCTAGTGCCGCTAATGCAGCGACGGACAATCCGGCCGCTAGTTTCGCCTCGTCTCTGTCCAACGCCATTCGCGTGCCTTAGAAGCTGTCTGCGTGACCCAACCTTCGAGGTCACAGCTTGTTCCGCCAGACCCTGTGCCTGGCGTGGAAGGCTTTTCAACGCCTGGCGATCGCCATGGCCGCGATCTTGCAATGATCCATGCTTGCGTCCCGAGGAGATGCTCCCGGGATAAACGATCGTTCCATCATCGCGCACACAGCGCCTGGCGTCAGGCTGGCCTCCTCGGCATGACCGGCCCCAAGAGTATGCATGACGCGTTCGCCTTCTCCGAGCAGGTAGTCGGAAATAATGCGGCGGTGGCACCGCCACCAGACGGCTTCCGCGCACATGATTGGGCAGCGATGCCGGCTGCTAAGCTCTTGCAGTTCCGCCAGGCCTTTGGCGAACGGCTCCGCCGAATCGGACCCAAAGCGGTCTTTGTTCGCCGTTCGTACACGCTTTCAGGCTCAATTGAACCGGTGAGCGCTGTCTGCCAACGTGGCTCTCTTTGGAAAAGTAAGCCCGCTGCCTGGGCGGGGGGCTTGGGGTTAGGCAGCGGGCTTCGTAGGCGATTAGGGGTTCAGAACCCACGCGAACGATGCTCTCAGAGTGTTAACGAAACCTTAACGAAGCTCGGAGCGTTTTACCAATCTTGGTGACCTGTGGATAACCCTCGCAGTTACGCGTTCAATGACAGAGCTGAGGTCCACGGCTTCGCGGTCGTGCTGTTCTTCGACAGGTTCCGCCTGCATATTCGGATCACCGTCTCATCCATTGATGCCCGCCCAGGTGAACCGTGATCCCTGCTGCCAATCCAACCAAGATAATTTTGCGGCGTTCCCCGATACACCCGTTGTTCAATTGAATTGCTGTGTATTATTCCGCTGTTGTCTTTAGGATGAGAGCCATGCCCCTATCATCCTTCGCCAAAGAACTGGAGAACGCCGCCGATAGCATCGCCGACATGTCGCGAGCGGATCTTCCGATCATGCTTCGGCGCGCTGCGTTGATGCTCCGGAACGTCGCCGGCCTCCCGCTAGAGCCAGCAACACAGGACGCACTGAACTCCATTGCCGCTGAAATGAAAATCGGCCGGTCGGAGCTCATTCAGATCGTCTTGCGTGAGTGGCTGGAAACGAATGCTTATCTGCCAGTCCGGATGATTGACGAGGAAAGCGAGACCGACGGGAGCGCTTAGCAACATGGCTCGCAAGGGAATGGTCCGCAGAAAAAGGCCCGTGCCTAAGGGACGGGCCAAATACGTTTCGGGAACAATGCCTAGAGCGGTTATTCTCAGCCGCCCATCTTCTTGGCCATGGCACAGAAATCAGCGTGCGACTTGTTGAGCGTGGTGTCGCCGCAGTCTTTCAGCACCGCCTTTTGTTCATCCGGTTTCATGGACATCCATGCGGTCTTGAAATCCGCTTCCGACCTCAAGGTTTTCATGCCGGCATCCGTGAAGAAAGGTGACATCTTTGCAGGATCATCGAGCGCGGAAGTGGTGCTGCTGCCAGCCAGCGCTGAGCCCGTCATCACTGCGAGCGCCATCGCGCCCATCGTAAGCATTTTGATGCTCATTTTTACCTCCGTTAGTTCTACACGCGCAAAATCGCGTGACCTGGGGAAAAAACGTCGGCGTCTGAACTCTGTTCCCGCATCTCGCCGATTCCGCATCGGCAGCCGTCTGACGCGCGCTGGTGTCGTGGAGAATGGCCGGTGCAGTGAGCAGTCCATCGTGCGGCGACGGACCACTGCGGCCAGCCTAAAGTGCGATCGGCGAACGCGGGCCCATTAACCACCTTCCTGGATAGATCGGACCCCAATGGGGATGCGGGGAGTTTACCTTGCATGGAAAATCACAAGCACAGATTCTATTGTCATATTGAGCGCGACGGATTGTGGGGAGTTTGGGATTGCGTCGCCAACAGGCCGGCAAGGTTGGGCGGTGGCGACGTTCGCGGTTGCACTGCCCAACGGGCTGAAGCTGCGGAACACGTCCTCACGAGAATTTACGACGGCGGACTTGATGCCGTCGCTATCCGCATCGCTGGCATTGTCAGTTCTGCGGGTTCGGCCTGATCGATCCCCGGCAGCCAGGCGCTTACCCAGCCTTAGGGGGGCAGCACCGGTCCAGTGGTGTTCCACCGGATGAACTCGACCTCTTTCCCGGTGACGTCCCGCACGGCCTTCAATAGCACCTCGTGCAGGACGCGCGTCTGCCTGTAGTGGTCGCAATGTGGTGATATGAACGGCTTGATGATGCTTAGGTGCAGCGCTTCCGCTGCCACCAGGAAGCGCTCGATTTCAGCCTGTTATAACTGCTTTGAGGGTTTTGACCTAGCCATTGCGACACCTTTTGAGAGTCGCCCCACCTGAGGACAATATTCCTACCGCGACCGTTCAGTGTAAAGGCTCAAACGTTGAAAAGGTCGTTTGGTCCCACGCCAATTTCGTCAATGATGTCCGGCGTGTTGTTTCGCGGGCTTCCGACCTTCCTGTCAATCGGCCACATCTTCATCAGCTCCGAAGGATATGGCTTCATGAGGTCGCGTGGATCCAGTTCCGGTCCGAGCCAGCGCATGTAATCGGCAGGCGCCAGAATAACCGGCATCCGATCATGGATCGTCGCCATCAACGTATTGGGCTCGCAGGTGACGACAGCGAAGGTCCGGATCAACTCGCCGGTCGCCTTGTCGGCATATTCTTCCCATACTCCAGCCATGGCAAAAGGCTCGTCCTCCGTCATCGCGATAGCGTAAGGCTGCTTTTTCGTGCCCGAACCATCGAGCTTTTGCCATTCGAAATAGCCGTCGACGGGCACCAGGCAACGGCGCGCGGCGTATGCTTTTCGGAACATGCCGTTGCTGGCAATCGTCTCGCACCGCGCATTGACAGGCGGTGGCCGCCCGCCGCCATCGCGCGCCCAGCCGGGAACCAGCCCCCACTTCGCAGAAAGGAAACCGGCCATGCTCGTGGAAAGCTCTTCACGTACAATGATTGGATAGGTCAGGCTGGGCGCGCCATTCCAGACCGGGAACCCGTTGCCCAAACGCTCAACGTCGCCAGGGTGCGCGAACTCGAAGCGCCGCACCATGTCCGGGATGGTCGATTTTACAAAAACGCGTCCACACATTCAGGTCGTCTCATTGACAAGGATCGAGGCCCGCCCAAGATGGGAACGGAGTGAGAACGTATCAAGGTTGTGGTGATGCCGAAGAAGCCAAAGGACGTAATGCTGCCAGCGGTCTCGGGCGTCACAATCGAAATCGATGACCGCGATAATCCCGAGGTCTGCCTTGTCGGGCTATTGACTGCCGAGGGGAAGCGATCCTTCACCCTGAGCGAAAACGGCGCTCGGATGATGGTCAAGGCGTTGCACTCATTTCTCGATCTCCTCGACGGATCTACGTCCGAGACAAAGCCCAAAGGCCCCGCCAACTGAGAATCAGATATGGTCAATCCGCCCAAGCGACAGGACGATTATCAGGACCGAGCCATCGACTGCCAGGAGGCCATGGAGCCAGGCTTTCAGGTGATTGTCGATTGCATGCTGGAGGCGGGATGGACGCGAGGCGAGACATTGCGGGCGCTGAAACGGCTCATAGCGGCCGACAATATGGCTCAGAAAGAGAACGCCAGGCTGGAAACGCAACTCGCAATTGCGCGGGCCATGTTGCGCGCTGGAAAGCCGATTTAAGGTCTGTTGACCTGTTGGGCGTCCCTTGGCCAATGCGTCGATTGCCAGCGGGGGCATAAACTCTTGCACCGACCTGGGAGGAACATGCGTCCGCAGTCGAAGTTCGGAATGCGCTTGGTAAGGAAATCTCCTTGAAACAGCCAAGCAAGGCCCGCCACTGGCTCCGAGACCCGGTGGCGGGCCACCCGCGATTAATCTTTTTCGTAGGGCTGGAACCTGTTTCTGAGATCGAAGTTGGAAATGTGCTTGGTTGAGATTCCCCTCCTCAAATCCAAGCTCTGGTGCAAGTGCAAGGCCCGCCGCTGTAATTGTGTCCTCAGCGGCGGGCTTACTTCGTCAGGCGCTCCACGGTCTCAATGATCGCCTTGGCCAATGCCTCGCCTTCATAGATCGGTTCTGGGCCATAGTAGCCCGTCACCCATTCCTCGCTAGGCAGCACGCCGGCAGGGCATACCTGCTCGATGGCCATTCGGACGAGCTTCAAGGCTGCACGCTGATCGACTGCCACAGGGGAGTTGGGTTCGACGTTCACATGGTGGAGCGGCCGGGGCGTCATGCCTTAGCCTCGCGGATCGCCCGCAAAGTCGCATGGCGTAGCTTGTCCTCGCGCTTAAGGGTCTTCACTCGTCCGACAAGGCCAGGTTTGATCCATTCGGCGTCTGGCTTGTCGGCTCCCTTCGGTGGCGTGCCTTTCCCCTCCTGCACCTTGGCCCACAGGCGTTCTCGCATGGCTTTGGTCAGCGCGATGTGAGCCGATCCGACATAGCGGCGTTCCGCATCGCGGGTTGCCATCAAAGCGAGTGGTGCCGATCCCGGTTTTAGCTGCACGCCTGCCACTTCAAAGTCGACTTCCTCGTAGCATTTGGTTTTCAGCCACGCTTCGGTGTCGCCTGACCGATAAACGCTATCAGGCCGCTTCGACACCATGCCCTCCAGGCCCATTCGATCAACCGCGGCGTAGAAGTCGGCCCCGCCGCCATGCACATGGTGACTGTACTGGATCACGCCTTTGGCAGTCCCGACTAGTTCGAGCAGCTTTTCCCGACGTTCCAGCAGAGGTGCTGGGCGCAGGTTGACCCCGTCCAGGTGCAGTAGATCGAAGGCGACGAAGATAATCCGATCCGGCGCCCATCGCATCGCGGACCGCAGCGAATGGAAATCCGACACGCCCTTCCCGTTGAGGACGATTGCCTCGCCGTCGATGATTGCCGACTTGGGGGAAAGGGTTGCCGCCACCTCGACTATCGTCTTGTACGTCGATGACCAGTCGTAGCCCCTTCGGGTGATCGCTCGGGCCGTGCCGTCCTCGATTATGATTTGCGTCCGATAGCCATCGTACTTGATTTCGTGAATCCAGTTGTCCCCTGTCGGCGGCACCTCGACAAGCGTGGGGAACATTGGCCGGATGAACTTCAACATACGCGAACTCGGACTGACCGAGTTTAAATTAGATTAAGCTAAAATGGTTGCAAAGGGATGACACGCGCAGAACCCGCCGCGTTGGCCAAGCACGACGAGTTCGCAATTAGGGCGGCTACATCCTGAGAATCGACCGCCACTGTGCCAACCTGGGATTCAAAGGATAGTTCCTACTTTTCGAAGATCGTACTGCGCGAACTAGTCCATGAGGTCTAATTGTTGCGCTGTCGTTTTGCGAGTAGTGTAAAAGTTTGGGCACTAGGCCCACCCTCGTGCCCAGATTGGTCGGCACGGTTCTGTCACCGTCGCTTGGTATCCGACCGTGTCGACCACCATGTGACGTGCCAACCCCGCCCGCCAGGCCGGCGTCCATCTCCGAAGCACCCCGCCAAAGGGCGCCGGCCACTTTGAGATATCGTTGATCGCCGCTCCCGTTCCTGCTATGTTCACGCCATGGGATGGACGTTTGGTTCATTGATCGAAAGCGGCATGACGGCGCATTGCGCCCGCTGCAATCATTCCGCACGCTCGACCTGGAGGCGCAGCGCGAGCGGTACGGCGCTGATGCGCCAGCGATGGCCGCTGATCTCGCGCCTAGATGCGCTGCTCGAATTGCGAACAGCAAGCGTCGGTTTCAGCTATTGCCCGACCCGACGAAGCATTCCGGCATGGGGCAGGCGAATGCTTATGCCAAGGCCAACGAAGGGCGGTAGGCCAATCCGGCTTGTCAGTAACGGCAAACCCGAACGCGTTCCAGCACCCGGTGGTGATGGTGCCAGTGCTTGACCCACTTCACGCGGCAATGGTGACGATGCCGGAAATAGTAGCGATGCGGGTAGCGGACCACGTAGCCAGGATAGCGGGGGCCGTAGTAGCGGCCGCCATAGTCGTAAAACGGACCTCCGCCGTAGAAGGGGCCACCGCCGTAGAAGGGGCCACCGCCGAACGGACCAAAGCCGCCGAACGGACCAAAAAAGCCGATGCCAGAACCGAAGTGTGCATCCGCAGGCGCGACCGTGGCTGCGGCGCAGGCGATGGCGATCACGGAAGCAAGGAACAGTTTTCTCATAGCAACCTCCCTGAGGTCCCTTCAGCCGAGAAACTTCCGCAGGAGCCGTATGTTCCCGATTGCTAATATTCTGTTGCGCGCCGACCTACAGATGTTTTTGCCGATTCCGCAGCCTCAGTTCCCGTCATACCTTCGACTTTCGCCAGCCAGCCCACCAAGCATCCCATTGAGAGCAAAACCAGCGCTCCCCCTTGGCCGGGTTAACGACCGTTTCGTCATAGTAGCGCTGACCTGGCATGTGATAGATACGGTCGCCTGTTTCGCTGATATTGCCCTTAATGTTGCATCCACTTGGCGAGCTAGGGCTACCCAGACGATGCACTGTGGGAAGGGGATGCTGTTCGGCTTGCGGCGGTATGAGATAGCTTGCCCCGGCAACACCGCAAAGCAAAACCGGGATCAGCGCCCGCTGCTCTAACAGCGAACGCCTATGCCGCCTTACAGGCTTCTGTTTTTGGAGGCCCATAACCCTCTCCCCATCGAAGAATGCGACTCTTGCTTGTTGGAGTCCAGATGGCGCTACCCAGCCGTAGGGGAATGGCGGGCGGGCGCTCCGGGGATAAGTAAAGCTCCTGTATTAGGAATCGCTATAGTTGTGTATCTTACGTGACTCGAATCAAGGGTTGCGGCCAAGCAATCAACGGGTTAATGGCAAGTTCACCTCGACTTCCGGCCACCTATAAACAGCTTCCTCTCGACCTCGGAATCGAGGTTGAAAAAGACGTCAACGGCATCGAAATGGGCGTGCTTGAAAATGGCATGGCCTATCTCACGCAAAGCGGCCTTTCCGCCATCTGTGGCGCGGCACGGTCTACCATCCAAGAGATCACCAAGGAGTGGGAAGACAACTTCGGCCTCGATCTCCAGCGCGGGCGGTCGCTCTATTTTTCCGACTACCTTAGGCAGGCAGGGTACGACGAGCCGACGCTCTTTATGGAGATATAGCGCAATGGTTCTACCCATTACGCTTATCCCGAACTCGTTTGCATGGCCTTCATTGAGTTCTTCGCCTTCGAAGCCCAGAGGGCGAATGACACAGCCCTTCTGAACTTCCGCAAGCTGCCAGGTACGGCCTCAATCAGTTCATCTATGACGCCCTTGGGTATTCACCGCTCAAGCACACGAGCGGCGGCGGCCCTCGCTTCGTCTAACCGGCCAAGCTTGGCGAGCGCAGCGGTCAGTGCGACCGCGCCATGGGTGGTTGGTCTCGACAATAAAGCTTTGGCATCGAAGCGTCGCAACCGGAGCGTGGCAGCAAAAGAAACCAGCGGGGACCTGCCTCGGAACAAATCATCGACGATCCTGTTGGGGCAGGAAACCGGAATGTGAAGGCAGTACAACAGACGAAGGGAAACCGAAGATGTCGAAGTCTTCCGACCGCACCGTTCCCGGCGAAGGCAAGATCGAAACCGGCCCGAAAACATCTCCGCAACAGGATCCGGTGGAGGGATCTCGCGAGACAATCGATCGCGAACTCGAGCAGACAGATGACGAATATAGTTCCGACGAGGCGGAACGCTCGCGCCGAGACGTGCAAAAAGAGGTGGCGGAAGAGACCGAGCTGCCGGAACGCGGCTCGGCATAAGGATTGCCGGCACGTGCCAGGCAGAGACATGGAAGATTCCATCCGAGGCCGGTCCTGAGAGGCATCCCGATCCAGGAGAAGGAATTCCAGGCCAATCATGACCTTGTCCGTGATGGCGATCGGCCCTCGCATTCGTTTGTCCTTATCGACGGCTTGGTCGGCTCTACCAAACACACCGGCGAGGGTAAGCGGCAGATCACATCATTCTTCGTGACCGGCGACATTCCGAATCTGCACGGACTACATCTTTCGGTGATGGACTGCACCTTCCGACCCTGACGCCATCGCGTGTCGGCTTCATGCGCCACGACACACTGCGCGCCATCTGTGAACAGCACCCTAGCTTTGCCGCCGCGTTCTGGCGCTCGACGCTGATCGACGCGGCGATCTACGGGGATGGGCCACCAATGTCGAGCGCCGCGAGGCCTTCACCCGCATGGCGCACATCCTATGCAGGCTGATCTACCGGCTGCGCGCGGTCGAACGCATCGAGGACCACATCGCCGACATTTGGCACCGGCCGTCGAATCCCAGTAGAACCGGCGACAGACCATCGCTACTTGGGCGTCAGTGATCTGACGCAGGTCGGAATTGGTAGCATCGGCTTTCACAAAGCGGCGGAAGTTGGTGAGCGTGACGCCTTTCATGGTGGCGCCGCCATCCGCCGGATTGTCCCGACCAGAGGCCTTCAGATTTCAGAACGAGCGCAAGCGCCCGCGCAAAGTTGCGGTCCATGGCTAGTACCTTTCCGCCCTGATGGGCAGTTGTTGAATTGGCAATGGAGGTGGACGGCTGAAATCAGCCGGTTAAGCAAATCAGCGGTCTAGCCGCTGGCACTCATCAAGTAGGCCACCAAGCTCCAGGCAGAGATCGACGCGGCCGAGGCTGTTGGCCTTGTCGTCAATCCCGATGCGACGGTTGTAGGCCGTGACGGCGTCTTTTAGTTGAGAAACACGACCGGCCTTGTGACCGCTGGAGTAGGCGAAACCAGCGATGCAAATACTAGCAGCGATTGCAAGCGCGGCAGTCTTGGGGTTCATTGGCATTTTCGCCCCTCGATCAACTTGGGAAGAATTCGTCCATGGAAGACAGTTTGACTGAATTGGCAGCGCGGCTCCAGATGCAATGGAGAGCGTGGGCTCCCGCGATTGGCCTTGGTGTTGCCTCCGCCATCGGCATGATTTGGACCGTCTATCTACCGATTGTCGGATTGCGTCACCTGCTCGGATACAACTAAACCTCTAGAATCCGCACGACGGCATTCCACGCGTAGGATTTGCTGCAACGCCGGTAACAGTGACCTCCAGGCCGAGCCTACCGAGCGCGACCGAGCAATCCAGGGATGCCGCGTCAGTCGCATTTTCGCCTATGACCGTCTTCGTGATCGACCCTTCGGTTGCCAGCGTTCCAGAAGTGTGCGCACCACGCCGGTCACAGGACTTCTCCTTCGCTTTGTACATTTCGAACGTTGAAGCGCTTTGGGCGCTATGATTTGTTGGTGCCTTCGTCGTGTGTGGGAGTGCGGGCCGTGGACGATGACCAAAGGGCTGGTGTTCGTATCGAACACATCGACGGCCAGTGGGCGGTAGAACTCGTCGAGAATGGCGAAATCACCCAGCATCTTTTCGAGACCGAGGAATTCGCGAGGAACTTCGCCGCCGGTCAGTGGCTAAGGCTAAACCCGAAGCCTATTCCCCCAATGCGCCGGCGACGCCGTTAGAGCGCTAAGCTTAAAAATGCTCTTTCGCGGATGCTGCACCGGGGCCGGAACTTTGATGCAATAGCGAAGTTCGAGGAGGGAGATGCTTTCGCAACAGGCGCCACTTCACGAGAGGCCGGAGCAATGGTGGACAATCTATCTCGCAGGGAAGAACAACGCGGCACGCGAAGACTCATGGCCTGGGGCGTGGCGGTTATTGCCGTCATTTTCCTAGGCCTAATGGCATTCTTTGTACTCACGCCTTTATCGAACGGCTCTTGGCAGACGGCACCGTTCAAGCGTGCTCCTGTGCAAAACCACGGCGGTAATGCGCCAGTGGATACGTCACCCAGCCCGGGCGTGAAAAAAGACCCTCAGGAAAATACTGAAATGCCGGAGCAGCAGTAGTAGGTTCCGACCCGCTGGCAAACTTTTGCCGGGGCCGGGCGGCGATCTTGTCGAACACGTCCTCTTCCTCTGCGTCGCGAATGGCCTTGGTGTCGCCTCCAAGGATCGGGACCGGCCTTCCCTCGATTGCTGAGCTTACAAAATTGCCCAATTCGGAGGCCTGATGCTACACGTGTGTCGGCACAAGCAAATCTGCACAGCAGCTATGCACGATCCACGATTGCAGAAATCGCTGGGCAGCGGGTAGATTTTGATTGTCGGCCATCTACTCCTCCCAGATGCGATGCCGGCGCTGAATGAGGCGCACCTCCTCCCGCGCCACATTCGAAAATCGAGCCCGCTGCCACCTCCTCCCGGCAGCGGGCTTTTTTTTGTCTTCGCCAGCAGACACAGTGGCAAGCATCCGCGATGGCCTGCGAAACCATCCGTAAACCATGCCAAGACGGTAAATATTTTATCTCGAACCGATCGGGTTGCAGGAGGTTGTGGGCGGGTCTGCAACAAAGAGGCCCAGCCGATCCATGCACCGCTTACCCATCTTGCCCGCCCTGTTGATCTCCTTCGGGATTGCCTACGGAATTTGCGTCTGGGCGACGTCGGATAAGCCGGTCAGCTTTTTCGAAGCCCAAGCGGCGTCGCAAATGCGTGGAACTGTCGATCGCTCTGAATAGCTGTAACGCCACGGAAGGTGGGGCGGTCCGGTCCTATTATTCACATGGCCACCTTCGTGCACGAGCGCGCGGGCAAGCGCCTCACGGCAATGGCGTAGGTCGATCTTTGCCATCGCCGTGGCCACAGCTTCTCGCACGGTTGGACCTAATGGCTCGGCCAAGCGCCGAGCGGCGTCATCTTTCCTGTTCAAGGTAAGAAGGATGGGTAGCGGACTTCGCCAGCATGAAAAACGCGATTATGCACAACGCGCAGAAGCACGCGATCACGGCAAGTGAGCAGGCAATTACGACCTCAGCCATTTGGATTGTCCTCTAAATGTCGGGTGCTAGTCGGCGAATGATGTCCGCTATAGGACGGGGCGAGGTGAGCATAGTGCTTCTCCACCGTTCGGGTGTCGCTGCGACCAAGGGCCTGTGCCACGATGATCAACGGAGCGCCATTTCGAACCATCGTGCTGGCGTAGGTATGCCGCAGCTCATGTAGCGTCACATCCGACAGGCCGGCCTGTTTCAAAAGCGCTTTCCAGGGCCGATGGTAAATAGCCTTGGCCCAAACGACGCCGCTGTCTTGGGTAAGCAGGGGTTCACTGCCTTATCGATGGTGGGCTCTTGGTTCAGCAGAGTCCAGACAAAGAGCTCCTCCGCCACAACAATTCAGCGCATCAACCCCGCCGCGCGCAGAGCATTTTCGATGACCTTGGAAATCCCACTTGCCGGACCGCGCGCATTGGCTCGCTCCGGCGTGGGATCGATTCGGGCTGCCCGCGGTTTTTCCGTGGGTGCAAAGGACTGCAATGCGGCGCCTGAAGCGACCTCGGCTTTGGCTTTGCGTCGCACGTCCGGCTTCGTCAATTCCCAGAAGCGGGCGATATGGCGTGTCGAGGAAATCCCAACATCCAGCATGAAAGGCCCTGCGTTGCCGAGACCACCGCCGCCAGTTTGCAGTGGCGTTCCATGGCCCATGCCGGCAATGGTGAACGTCTCGACTACCTCGCGCCCGTTGCTGTCGCTCCAGACCTTCCGCGTCTGGCCGTCGACCTTCTCTATGCGTGTTGGCTTTTCGCCGAGATTGTGCACGCTTTGCCACTGCGCCAGGACTGCATCCGCGTTGGCAGGCACAACAGTCGTGTCGGCCGAGCCCTGCCATATCGAAATACGCGGCCACGGACCCTTGTGCGGCGAGGCCGCCCGCAACAGCCGCTGGAGGTCGGCTTGGGACGGACCGCCATGGCCGCGCATGCGGTCGAAGGCTGCGGAGATCGTCGAGGCACTTCCATAGGCGAGCCCGGCAATGATCGCGCCGCCGGCAAACAGTTCGGGATAGTCCGCCAGCATCACCGCCGCCATAGCGCCGCCGGCGGACAGACCGGTGAGAAAGATCCTCTTGCGATCGAGGCCATGCGTAACCACTGCCGCCTCGATCATCTGGCGAATGGACAGTGCCTCGCCGCTGTCGCGCCTGATATCGCCTGGTACAAACCAGTTGAAGCAAAGATTGGGGTTGTTGGCGCGCTGCTGCTCGGGGAACAGCACCGCAAAACCATGCTCGGCGGCGAGCTCGCTCCAGCCGGAGCCATGATCATAGCTGGCCGCTTTCTGGGTGCAGCCATGCAGCACGACGACCAGCGCCGCCTGCCGGGCCAGGTTCTTCGGAAGATAAAGCCTCGCGCGCAAGGCTCCGGGATTGGACCCGAACCCTGTAATTTCGGACAAGTGAGCGTCGTTCCGTTCTCCGGATCCAGCTGCTGGCCGCGCGTGCATCGCGCTCAGGCGAGCGATCGTATCGGATATATTTCGCAAGTCGGTGTCCTTGTGCGCCGGAATGGCACGGTCCTGCACAACGCACATGCAGCAATATCGTTGCTGCGATGCACAAGAACAAGCCGTTGCGTCCGTGAACCTATAGATTGAATTGCGCGCTCGGTGAGGCGAACTCAGAGGCCCAGCGCTAGTCTAAGTTTGCGGAGGAAACAAACCGGGTTTGCGGAGGAAACAAACCGGGAAACGTCCTCGCCGTTTGCAAGCCGCCTCTCGAGTAGCCCGAGCGACGACACAATGACTGAGAGCATGTTATTAAAATCATGGGCGACGCCGGCGGTCAGTTGGCCAACCGCCTCCATTTTGTGCGCCTGGTGAAGTGCCCGCTCGCTCTTCAGGCGACCTCGGCCGCCTCGGCCACGCGACGTTCGAGTGTATGGGAGTTTAAGCAGTTCGGCGTTGGCCCGCTCTGCAGTGCGGCGCGCTTCCAGAAGCTCTCGTTCATAGCGGCGGCGGTCGGACGCATTGAAGACGGTGATGCGGATGAACCGCAGATTGCCCGATTCACCTCGCCGCTCCGCGGCGTTGACGAGGACAGGAAGGGTCGATCCATCCGGCAGACCAGGTCCAGCGCGACCTCGCTGAAAAATGCTTGCATCCGCATCAGCGGAGCAAGTGGGTTTCGTAGTAGATTTTGCCCGCGATGTTCAGGTAATCCTGAAACCACCTGAGGAACGATAGCTAGCGTTGCCAGATCGCCTGCCGGTTTAGCGGTCGCCTAATACGGCTCATGTCTTGCCTGGTCGGTGCCTTGGGTTCAGCCAAGGATCAGTTGAGCAAGTACCATAGTGAGAGCCATCGATACCGGAACGGCTATAAGGCAACACGTCTCAATGATCCTGTTTTCTCGCTTATCCATCTTCGTCACCTCCCGATTTTCGTTCTCATTTTGACGTCTACAGCCAGCCGTGAGAAGCGGTTCCAGGCGGTGGCCGTCAGAGATGCCGCCGCTGCTGCATATTAGCAACACCTTGTCGAACCCTCGGCTGCCGAGCATTAGTCCTCCTCGCAGCGGCTAAGCGTGGCGCCCCGCAACCCTGCATGATGTCTTCGAAGATCGGGCCGATCTCTTCATCGATCTCTTGGCCCGGAATGCCCTGGCTCGCGCTGCCCGTTTTGCGTCCACAGCCATATCGATCACCATCCGATATCCAATGGGAGAGAAAATCGCTTCCCCGCTTGCCCATTCTTCCCGAAAGTCCTGCAGCCATGCATGGCAAGAGTCTGCCTCGCCACGCACATGCTTCACGCTTCATGCCTTTTGGCGCCGATCTGGCGTGGCTTTGATGCCAGCCCCTCCAGACCGGCTTCATCGATCAGGTGATGGATTGGCCTCGCCGGGCAGCGCCTGGCTGAATTGGATGCGGATTTTGGCGGGGATCACGCTTTCAAGGATCTCACGCCGTTCCTCCAGTGCCATGTCGCGCAGGTCATGACCATTGAGGTGCAGCAGGTCGAAGGCGACAAAGTAGAGGTCGTGCTGCCGTCGTGTGATCGCCTTGCGCAGCTCGGCGAAGTCAGACAGGCCGGCATCGTTCAACACAGCCGCACTTTCGCGACGCCAAGTGACTCCACTTGGCTGCAAATGCGCGCTGGTCGCCGAAGGTGCGTAAGCGCACCCCTTGATAGGGGATCGGAATTCCGCATGTCAGGGTCTGCTCCAATCGGAGACCGCACGGCTCAACCATTCGCCGGAAAGGACTGTTTCTCGCCGATACGAGCTCGTAAACATGGCTCGCTCCGAGTTCACGTCGGACAAGCGGAAGCTCTCGGCGCTGAAGTTGCAGGCTGCCGCGGCGATAGCGGCGTTTCTGACAAAGATTCGCCAGATCAGAATCGAGTTCACCTTCCGTCATCCACTCTTTGGATGATATGGAAAAGGTGCTCGGGAGACGAGAATGTCGGTTAAGGAGGCGAACTGACATTCGCCGAAGATCGGAGGATGCATGTCGAAGACCGATGCAGTCGACGCATGCGGTGAAGTCGCCAAATGATAGGCGGTTGTTTCAGGCCGGGGATGGGCGGTTGGCTTGGCATTGCGCTCCTGGCCCTCTTGCCTTCCGGTCCGGCCTTCGCTTTTGAAAGCCCGGATGAAGTTAGCGCAGCGAATCCCCTGAAATGCGGAGCACCTGACGATTATTCCGGGTCGAGCGAATGGGTCAGCAACTTCAGCATCAGCGACAAGCGTCAACCCGTCGGTCCGGTCTTTCAGCAAACACGAAGCAACGTTCTTGATCGTAGGGTTGCGCTTCTACAGAGCGTACTCACGGACAAATCTGTTTACGCCTCAGCGATTGATGGAGTGTTTGGTTCGCAGACAGCAAGCGCTGTGAAGTCCTTCCAGAGCACATATGGAATGCCCGTTGACGGCACAGTGGGGATGCAGACCGGTAGTGCACTCGGGCTGCCGTTTTGGCAAGCGAACAAGGCGCGCAGTCTAGCCCCGCCATTTCGCGACGATGCGAAATATCCTGAAGCTACTGAATTCAACTTCAGAAGTCTGGTCGGGATCGGCAATTTCTTTAGCAGCCTGCCGGACGCTGACTATAGTTCCTCAAATGCGCTTACTCGGAGGGCCCTTCGAACAAACAATCCCGGCGCCATAAACATCTCGAAATGGCAGCGAGACAGCATGAGAGGATATGTGGGTTGCACTCTGCCAGACCGGTACGGCAACCAAACTGCCATTTATGAAACCCCAGAGTATGGGGTAGCTGCTTGGGGTTTTCTCCTCCGCAAGATCTATTTCCACGGAAACAAGTCTAAGGTCACCGTCGGCGACATTGTGGATAAGTATAGAGGCGACAATTCCCGCGATCCTTACATTGATGGATATAAGAAATATTCCGATGGCAAATTGGTCGAAGATTATGAAGTCGACCTGTATAGCAATCGTGAACTCGCGATGCTGGCCATTGCCGCCTACTCGCACGAACTCGGCTCCTGGTATCCTCTCACGGACAAACAGCTTCTGGCAGGCTTTTCAATTACCGATGATTATATTGACTTGGGCGTCAATGACGAAGTCATCGTGTCTTCTGAAGAGATGAATCCGGATCTCTATGTAAAACATCCTGATAGCGAAGGCCCGGCACGCTCGACCGGCTTAACCGCGGCTCAGTTGAGCACAGCCGATGCAAAGGTCCAGGCCGGACTACAGGAGCTCCTCGATGCAGAGGATGGACCTCCCGGCGCGATCGCCACGCTCTACCGCGACGGTCGCATGACCGTACTCACAGCGGGGCGCGCCGATGTCATATCGGGTGAGGCGCTGGGGGTCGACCAATACATGCGCATCGCCAGCATCTCAAAAGCATTCAACGGCGCCATTGCCCTGCACCTCGTCCAGAAGGGCCGGCTCGGCCTCGACGACACCATCGGCCAGCACCTGCCTGATCTGCCGGCGGCATGGTCGGCCGTCACGGTCCGCCAGATGCTGAATCACACCAGCGGCCTGCCCGACTACTTGCAGTCCAAGGGCTTGGCCGAGCAGGTCGCGACAAATCCTCAAGGTTACGTGCAGCCCATTGAGATCATCGGCTGGGTCCGCAACGACCCGCTCGAGTTTACGCCCGGCACCCAGTATACCTACTCCAACACGGACAACGTCGTCGTCGGGCTGATCGCCGAGGCGGTCACAGGAATGCCCTACGGGACGCTGCTGAAGAACATCGCGTTTGGTCCTGCCGCCCTCGCCCGGACGAGTTTCCCCACGCGCGACATCGCGCTGCCTGCGCCCGCCATCCACGGCTATGTCGTCGCGCCCGGATCCGAGCCGAAAGATGTCACGACCTTCGTCAGCCCGAGCGGTGCGTGGGCGTCGGGCGCGATCGTGTCGACGCCTGATGATTTGTCGATGTTCATACGGGCAGATCTCGGACTGAAGTTCTTCGGCGCTGCCGAGCAGATTGAACAGATGAAGTTCGTGGCCGGCAATTCCAGTCCGCCCGGACCCGGGACGAACGAGGCCGGTCTCGGACTGTTCCGCTACACCACGCCGTGCGGTGTCGTTTATGGCCACACCGGCAGTTTCCCGGGCTACACGCAGTGGGCGGCGTCAACCGCCGACGGGACGCGCTCGGTCACCACCACGCTGAACATCGCTGAGCCGGCTGGCGCGTTGCTCGACCGCTTGCGGGAGGTTCAGGCTCAGGCGGTCTGCGCTTTGTTGGGGCACTGACGGGTGTGCATCGCGGGATGACGGACCCCAACATATTTGCTAATTTGCTAAACCAAGTTTCGAATAACCGTTGATTATCCCTGCCACGACATGTCAGCGAGTTTGATTGATGCCTCTTCGCAAGGCGCTGTCCCACTGGTTCGACGCAGTACGTCGCGTGTCCATCAGTCTTGCAACCAGTGCCTTCATGGTCGGACCGAGCCTTAGCCAGACGATCCCCGAGCGGATCGATTCGGTGGTTTCGGATCAGAACGAGATCATCCGACGCTATTCCGCTCCGAGGAAGCCCGGCACGATTGACCTGTCAGTTCCGGATGCACGCAAGGCAACGAGCTCGGAACAAGCCGAAAAAACAATGTTTACCTTGAGGTCGATAACCGTTCGAGGCGCGGTGACGGTGCCCAGCGCTACGCTGGAGCAAGCGTGGGCCGCGCAGCGGAACAAAAAGATAAGCGCCGCCGACCTTTACGCCATCGCCGAGCGGATCGACGAGATCTACCAGAAGGCCGGATATTTCTCGTGGGCCGTCGTTCCCGAGCAGGACTTTTCATCCGGCAACGTCGTCATCGTTCTCTACGAATCCTATGTGCGCCGGGTCACCATCAACAGCGCCATCCCTGATATTGACCGGCGTTTGAAACCTTACATCGATCGCATCGTCGCCATGCGGCCAATCCGGATCAAGGAGGCCGAGCGCGTGCTGTTGCTGATGAGCGATCTTGGCGGCCTGACCATCGAAGGCACTTTCATTCGGCCCGAAACGCCCTCCGCCGGCGGTGATCTGAAACTCGACATTGGCTTCAAGCGGGCCGGCGCAAACGCAATAGTCGACAATCTCGGCAGCAAAGCCGTCGGCCCATTTCAGCTGACCGGCACCGGCACCTTCAACGATGCGCTTAGGCTGTTCGATGTGGCGAACATCGCCCTGGTGACCATTCCGGACAGTCCCGAGGAGTTGAAGTTCGTGCTGGCTTCGCACGATGTCCCGATCGGGTATGACGGACTGCATGTAGGATACAGCATCGGTTATGTCTCTTCCCAGCCGGGCGCCGACCTCAAGCCTCTCGAGCTCGACATAGCCTCTAGGTTCGGCAGCGCGTATGTCAACTACCCACTGCTGCGGACAATTGACCACAGCCTGTTTAGCCGCCTTGAATTGAACTTCAAGGACAACTCGCTGGCGTTGGGCGGCGAAACGCAGACGGATGAGGACCTCCGATGGCTGGCGGCCTCCCTTAAGTATACCGGTGAGTTGGAAAACGGCGCCATCACGCTGACAGGTACTTTCGGCCAAGGCCTCGACGGCTTTGGCGCGAGCAGCAGCACCGATCCGCTTGCACCGCGTCCAGGCGTTCCTGATGACTACAGGTATTTTCGGGGCGACCTCGACCTTACCAAGGAGATCGCTTCGCTGGCCGTCGCCCACCTCAGAGTGGCTGCGCAATATGCGCCGACGGCGGTGCCATCGTCGGTCCAGTTGGTGCTCGGCGGCGATCCCTATGGCCTGGCTTTCGATGGCTCGGCCGCTTCAGGCGATAGCGGGATAGCGGCCTCGCTGGAATTGGGACGCAACATCGAACTCCCGGAGGCTTTGCCGATCCCAAATCTGAACGTGTTTGCTTATGTCGATTACGGTGCGGTCTGGAACCACGATACGGGCGTGGATTACATTGAGGCGGAACTCGGCTCGGCCGGAATAGGTGCAAAGGCTGCATTTGGGCAACACCTCAATGCAAGGGCGCTTGTTGCGGTACCGTTCAGAGATAACCGAGGTCTGACTGATACCGGCACGCGTTTTTTGTTCCAGCTAATCAGCTCGTATTAGGTGGCGTAGCTCCCGCCTGAACTGCCCTTATCTTGGCGCAAGTTGCGCGACGAGATCATTCGTTGCTGCGACCATCGCCTTGAACCCACCGACACTGAACTGATTGATCGAGGCGAAGACACCGACACCGCGCGTTGGCGCCAACACCACATAACTGAACTGCCCCTGCAATCCGCCGGTCTTGTTGAGCATCATGGGCTTGTCCTTGTCGGCCAGAACTCCGACCCAGCCAAGCGTCATCATTCCCATTGACCCCGCATCGTCGATGCCGATTACCGGCGAGAGACCGTCGCGCCAGAGCCAGCCCGCATGGTCGACGGTACGCTCCGCATCGCCGGCCGCATCCTTGCGAAGGTGCCAGGCCATGAACTTCATCATGTCGGCGGCGGAGGTGTAGAGCCCGCCCGCGCATCCGATCGTTTCCGGCGAAGGAACGAGGGGCAACGGTGTGCCGTCGAAGAAATGGCCCTGCATGGTCCGCGCCGCATCGCCTTCCGCCAGGTTGAGCTTGGTGTCGGTCAGTTGGCGGGGCGTGAGCACCCGCTCGGCCAGCAGATCGCCATAGGACTTGCCACCGGCATTGGCCAGCGCGAGGCCGAGCAGATCGTAACCCCAGTTCGAGTAAAAGGCACCCGTGCCGGGAGGGAAAAGATAGGGTTCTGGCTTCGCAAGCTCAGCGCGGCTGAGGTCGAAGGTATTGCCGGCGAACGGGTCGTCCGGCGTGCCGCCTGTCTGGTTCGGTACCTCGCGCGGCAGGCCGGATGCCTGCGTCACCAGATCGATGAGCCTCGGCGTTCGTCCTTCGAGCCCAGGCACGGTCCAGTCCTTCCCGAGGTGTTTGGCAAGGGGATCGGTCGCGCCGATGACGCCATCCACAATCATCGAGCCCATCAGATCGCCGCAGAAGGTCTTGGAGATCGAGGCTATCCGCATCAGCGTATGTTCGTCGGGCACCTGCCCCGAGCCCTTGCGGATTTCGCCGAAGCCAGCGAAGGCCGTCTCGCCGTTGCGAACCGCGGCGATCACGAGGCCAGGAGCGCCCGAGCCCAGGAAGGCGATGCCGCCGGCAAATCCCACGGCTTCCTCAAGCAGACGATCTTTGGCGGCGGCGACGTGAGGAGCCGCAAGGACGCAGGCTGCCGTGAAGCAGAGGATGAGCAAGCGCCTGTGGCCTGAACCGGTCATTGGAATGTCCTCGACGAGAAATCTGATTGTGAGACGAGAGCGCAGTCAGCGGGGCGCGAGCTGATAGATCAGTTCGTTTACTGCGTGCACCATTGCTTCAAAGCCCCCGGCGTTGAACTGGTTGATCGCCGCGAAGACGCCGACGCCGCGCGTCGGCGCGATGGCAACATATGTAAACATGCCTTGTCGCCCTCCGGATTTGTGAAGCACCAGCGGACGGTTGCCGTCGGCCTCTACCACAACCCAACCGAGTGCCATCGCATCCATCGGCGCGCCACCGTCGTCGAGGCCCAGCGCCGGAGAGAGCCCATCCCTCCGGACTAGGCTGGCGTGGTCGATAATGCGGCGTGCATCGTCCTCGGAGCCGCCTTGAGCCAAGTGCCAGGCTATCCACTTCAGCATATCGTTGGGCGTCGTATAAAGCCCCGAGGCGCATTCCATCGTCATCGGTGTCGGCACGAAGGGAAGCGGCGTGCCGTCGAAATTGTGGCCCTGCATCAGCCGGCCCTCGTCACCAGGTCGCGGATTGAAGACCGTGTCCACCATGCCGCGTGGCCGCAACACACGCTCCTCCAAGACGGTAGCGTACGGCTTGCCAGCCGCTCCGCTGATCGCCAGTCCCAGGAGGTCGAAGCCCAGGTTCGAATAGAGCGCGCCAGTTCCGGGAGGAAACAGAAACGGCTCCCCGTGCATGGCTGCGATCATCGCTTCCTTTGTGTGGCCGGCGTAGGGATCGTTGGGTGTTCCACCTGCCTGGGCCATCTCGCGCGGCAGGCCGGATGTCTGTGTCGCGAGGTCGATGATCCTTAGGGTCCGCCCATCCTTCTCAGGCACCACGAAACCGTCAGGCAGGTGCGTCTGAACAGGGTCAGTCAGGCCGATCTCTCCTTTTACCAACAAACTGGCGAGAGCGTCTCCGCAAAATGCCTTCGAAATGGATGCCACTCGCATCATTGTGTCGGCATTCGGCTCTATGCCGGATCCGCGGACCGTTTCGCCGAAACCGGCAAACGCCGTCTCGCCGTTGCGAACGCCGGCGATCACCAGGCCCGGCGCGCCTGAACTCACAAAAGCGAATGTACCGGTGAATTCGACCGATTCGTCCAGCAGCCGATCGGCGTTTGCAGGACTTGCGCAGGTAAGGACGGCAGCGGCAAGGAAAAGACGTAAGGGTATTGTGCGGGTGGCGGTCATCGGCTTCGAGCTCACCATTTCGGAAATCAGGGCGGACTGTCCACTGCCTTTTACAGGGCGATCACTGTGGCCAGTCAACAACAGAGAGGTCAAGCGGCAGCACGTCTTCCAGTTTCTGGGGCGGGACGCGCGGCGTAAGCGTCATCGGCGATCCGGTCGCTTCCGCCTTGTCAAAATCCTCGGTGGTCTCGCCGACCGCGGTGATGGTAAAGCTGTCGAACACATAGGGGAGGCCGTCCGAGGCCAACGGAGAAGCGCTGTCCATCACATGCAGGTGCAAATGCGGCGCTTGACTGTTCCCGGTATTGCCGACTTCGCCAATCTGATCGCCGCGCTGCACCTTGTCTCCGAGCTTCACCTTAACGCTCCCCGGCCGCATGTGGGCGTAGTTGACGAACAAGCCCGAGCCGAGGTCGAGCACGACGAAGTTTCCGTCGGCCTCGTCAATCGGCAAGTTGGCGGGCAGCGCACCGGGCACTTGGTCCTGCAAGTCGTCGCGCGTCCCGACCACGGTGCCGTCGGCAACGGCAAGGATAGGCTTGCCATAGATGTGGTAGTTCGCAGGAACCTTAAGGTCGCCCACGACCAGCGTGTTGTTGTCGTCGATTTGCTCCCAGTCGATAGCGAAACGCTGGGCAAGGTAGAACTTGCCGTCGAGCGACAGCAGGGCGCGGACATGGCGGATGGAATCGCAGCAGCCGTCAGCCGCGACATAACCCTTGCCGCGCAAAGGCGGCCCAAGAGCCACCGGTGCCTTCGCAACGACGGCACCCTCGCCAATCGTCACCGTCATGTCGGCGCCGATGACCGCGAAAAACGCCGTGATCTCGTGGGTAATGCGAGCCGGAACCGCCGCGCCGTCCGCAAGCACGACATGCAGAAAGATGACGGCGAACTGATAGGCGGCCAACTCGCGGTTTTCGTTGCCGCGGCTTGCGCCCGGCGTGACGCGCGTGCGCAATTCATCCGGGCCGAGTTCTGCAAGCGGTGCTCCGCTGTCGGCATCGACGACCTTGAGCTTCTCGAAACGGACATCGCCGCCAGTGATATTCGTCACTGCCAGTTCGTAGACGATGTGACGCCTGCCGTCCGAGCCTGGAATCACATGCGGGGGAGCGATGATCTCCGCAACGAGTGGCGTGAGCTTCGGATTGTCGCTGGCAGCGTGCACCCCGGATGGAAATGTTGCCAACAACAGCACAAAGGTCGAAAGGAGCCAAATTGGAACCCGCATTCGAACGCGCCTCCTCTGCACACGCTGACTTTGCGACGCGAGGGTACGACAATGAAGGCCGGGAGCCAAGGTGGCGTGCGGCACATGGAAGATTCGCCGACCCTGGCGCAACAGCGGCCTCAAGTGTTGTCGTTGGCATGTCTGGTTTACGGGAATAAAGCTGCCTGGGCCTCCGCAACAAAGATGTCGGCACCAGTCGCAATGTGGCTCTAGGGTTGTTGCCGGTGGCGCGGCGCGACCCTTGGCCGTCCTGACCGATCATCCCACCGGGCTCATCCGCATCATTCCCTACCGGCTGCACCTTTGGGTCGATCGCGCCGTAGGCGTGGTGTTTGTCAGCGTTAGGCATCTATTCGAAAAACGAGGGTTTGACCTATTCATCGACATAAGATCGGTTCCGCCCGCCGTCGATTTTCAAGCCGAACTTTGGCGTGGTTTGACCCACACTGCATAGTCGTCGGGCAGAATGTCTTCCAGCTGTATGAGATTGTGCTTTTCCGGGGAGAGGACCAAGCTATCGGGAAAGGGCGTGGTCGGCTATCGAATCAGTGCTCAAACTGCGATGGAAATCCCGCAACTTCAGATGCCGATGATCAGACCTCTGAAACGTCCTACGCAATCCCAACAAGTGCTGGTTACGGGAGGTTCCGGCTTCCTCGGTATGTGCTGTATCTTGCAGCTGCTCGATCTTGGATACCGGGTTAGATGCACCGTACGCTCGCTGACACGCGTCCTCGGGCAAAGTTTCTCTTGTCAGCTCACGACTCCATCCCCCGTCGTTCGCGAGCGAACGGCACTATTCTGATACCCGCCGTTCATCAGGCGGACGACGAACTGGCCTCGAAGTCGGCCTGGAACCTGTGCTGCGGTTAAGGCATCCGACGTGATGATCGCGGTCGACAACTAGGTCGGCGAATTGGAAACGACCGCCACTCCAGCAAATCTGCATTAGATCAAAATTGCACGCTGGCTTACAGGCTGTGCGCAGCAGAGCCAATTCTCTTGCGATGCCGCCCCGCCTACGACAGGATCGCCGCAACTGGAGGTTAGCCTATGACGCCAGACCCCTTGCGGCCCGACCACCCGCCACTCGACACTCCAGTTGCCGTTCGTCGTATGCAAGGCGCGCACCTCGGGAAGACCGCGCAGTTTGCGGTTCACCTGTGTCGTCGATTTGCCGACGAGCTCAATCATCATGACGGCATGGACTGCGTTGTCGTCGTAGTCCTCCCGCACGCGGACCGTGAAGCCCGTGAGGGTTCCCGTTGCCAGAAGCCGGTCGAGCCTGTTCTGGATCGTGCCTCTCGCGACGCCGACGGCTTCGGCAAGTTTTGCCAGCGAGGCGCGTCCGTCTACCCTCAGATGGGCGATGATTGCCCGGTCGAGCGCATCGGGGGCATATTTTGCGATGTCGCTGCCGATCATCGAATATTGACCGATTTGACAATTTCATTGGGCATATTTGCTATCCTTGCGCAATTTGCAGGGCGATGTTGAGATTTTGATCAGTATGGCTTGGCCGTACGCTGGCTGCAAACGTCCAGATAGCCCGCAGGAGACCGAGCATGCCGAGCCCCCTTCCGTCCGCAAAGGCCATGGTGCCCTTCGTCAGCGTCGACAACATGATGCGCCTCATCCACACATCGGGATCGAGACGATGCTGTTCGAGCTGACCGACGCCATTGAGAGGGATTTTCGCCGCTGGGAGGTCTTCGACAAGACACCGCGCGTGGCAAGCCATTCCCATGACGGGGTGATCGATATTTGGTGGGAACCTATTTGACGGCGACTCCGAACAGGTCAACCCGACGGGCCCAGACCAGCGGTCGACATGGCTTCCCCCGTCGCAACCTTTTCCAGGAATGTCGCCGACGGTACGAAGAACAAATTGCCGGTGACTGCACGGCTGAAGTCCAGCAACCGATCGTAGTTGCCTGGCGGGCGGCCAATGAACATGTTCTCGAGCATCTGCTCGATTCTGCGCGGCGAACGGGCGTAGCCGATGAAATAAGTGCCGAACTCGCCCTTGCCCACGTCGCCGAATGGCATGTTGTCGCGGACGATCTCCAACTGCTCTCCGTTCTCGATGATTGTGGTCAGCGCATTGTGGGCGGAGGTCGGCTTTACGGCATCGTCCAGCTCGACATCGGTGAGTTTTTTCCTGCCAACAATTCCCTCTTGCTCCTCGATTGGGAGCCCGTTCCATGCTTTCAGATCATGCAGGTACTTTTGCACTATCACATAGCTGCCTCCGGCAAATATGGGGTCCTCCTCGCCGATGATTGCGGCCTTGACCGCGCGCTCAGCCACCGGGTTTTCCGTGCCGTCGACGAAGCCGATCAGGTCGCGGTCATCGAAATAGTTGAAGCCGTGCACCTCATCTGCTGTGGAGACTGCGCCATCGAGCCGCGACATGATCTGCGTCGCCAGTTCGAAACAAAGATCCATGCGCGGCGCACGAATGTGAAAGAGGATGTCGCCTGGCGTCGAGACGGCGTGATGCAGGCCTTGTATCTCGCGAAATGGATGCAGGTCCTTCGGTCTGGAGGCTCCAAACAAACGGTCCCAGGCATTTGAACCAAACGCCATGACACACGACAGCCGGCCGTCCAGGTCGCGGGACCCGACTGCGCGCACGAGGGTGGAAAGATCGGCACATAAGGCCCGCACCGTCGCCTCGTGTTTTGGTCCAGAATTTATCGTCACCACGAGAAATATCGCGGCCCGCGTCAGCTGCGCGACGACTGGTTGCGAAACAGCGGATGGCAAGGTCGAATCCACAATAGGTCCCTTTATCTTGTTCGTAACGCCACTGGTCGACCGGCACAGGCGGCGGAAGGGCGGAGTTGCAAGCACCGACGCGAGATGACCCCAGCATCATCTCCGCCTCAGTTGGTCAGGATTTTGCCCGATCAGTATTCGCCGACGTCGATGACTGCCTGGGCGACAGCCCGTGGGGCTTCCTGCGGCAAGTTGTGGCCAATTCCGCCGGTGATGATCCGATGCGCGTATCCGCCTGAAAATTTCTTGGCGTAGGAACTGCTGTCGGGGTGGGGTGCGCCATTGGCATCCCCCTCAAGGGTGATGGTGGGCACCGTGATCACCGGGCTTTCGGCCAGCCGTTTTTCCAGGCCGTCATATTCCGGCTCGCCTCGGACCAGGCCGAGCCTCCAACGGTAATTGTGGATGACGATGCTGACGTGATCCGGGTTGTCGAGACACGCAGCGCTGCGATCGAACGTGGCGTCGTCAAAGTCCCACTTCGGCGAGGCGATCCGCCAGATAAGGTTTGCGAAATCGCGCCGGTACTGTTGATACCCGGCCCGGCCGCGTTCCGTCGCGAAATAGTACTGATACCACCATTGGAGCTCGGCCTTCGGCGGCAGCGGCATTCTGTTTGCCGCGAGACTGCCGATCAGATAACCGCTGACCGAAACGAGCGCATTGCAGCGCTCCGGCCAGAGCGCCGCGATGATGCAGGCTGTGCGTGCGCCCCAGTCATACCCGGCGACGATCGCGTCGCCGATCTTCAGCGCATCCATCAATTTGATGACATCGACAGCCAGCACGGACTGCTGGCCGTTGCGGACCGTCTGACTGGAGAGAAAGTGCGTCGTGCCATGACCGCGCGAGTACGGAACGATCACGCGATAGCCCGCCATCGCCAACAAGGGAGCGACATCGACAAAGCTGTGGATGTCGTAAGGCCAGCCGTGAAGGAGGATAACGACGGGACCGTTGGATGGACCAGCTTCAGCGTAGCCAACGTTCAGCAAGCCGGCGTCGATTTGCCTGAGCGCAGCGAACGAGGCAGCCGTCGATCGTTCTGTCGTTGCTCCGCCCAGCTCTGAAACGCATTGTGCTTTAGCAGTGCGAACTGTCGTGAACTGGGTAGCAACCAGACCCATTGCGGCAACGCCGACAAAGGCCCTGCGATAGCGATCAATTTCTCCCGGCGGTCTTGTATTTTCCATTCTTGCAACCTCGTTCGCGGCACCATCGGATGCCACCTGTTTTTGACACAGCACTGGCATCACCTTCATTCATCAGCTTGGCGTTCCCGGCCTGCATGCCTTGGCAGCCTCTTTGGACAGTCGAGGCGTCGGTGGCTCCACCGACTGAAATTCAGAAATACATTGAGCTGGAATGACGCGATTGCCGGGCAGTGTAGAAAGTTGCGTTTGAACACGCGGGAAGGTCACGCTTTGTGCCGCCTCGCTTTGCATCCTTAGAAATTCGGGGCGTAACCCGTCGCCGCGCTTGGCAGCGATCAGGTGGAGTATCTGCAGCAACGGAAGCATGGACAAACTCCTTCGTAATGTGTCGTGGCTCAAGGGTGACACGACACGCGGCCGGTCTCGCACTTAGACAAGGCCCTCACGAGTCATTGCGACGCGAACGGCCGGACGGGCCGCAATTCGGGCGCGCAGCGCTTCCAAAGGAGCCGGAACAGGGACTTGGAAGCGGGCTGCCCAAAGCAGCATCACGAAAAGGTAGAAGTCCGCGACGCTGGGTTCCTCGCCGAACAGATAATCAGTCTTGAGACCGTTCGCGAAGAGATCAAGTTGCGACGTAATCGTGCTGCGCGCCTTGGCCTTTTCAGCATCGCTGCCATGGTGCCACATGGGTTTGAAGCTTCGGTGTATTTCAGTTGAGACATAGGTCAGCGCTTCGAGAACGCGGGTACGGCCCAGTGGCCCTTCCACGCCCAGTGCCGGGTATTGCGCCGCAATCCAATCGAGGACGGCGATATTCTCTGTCAGAACTTCCCCGTTATCCAGCACGAGGGCTGGCACATACCCCTTGCGCGTGACCGTGGTGAAATCATCGCCCGAGCCCGTTCGTTTGGTTTTGAGATTGACCGTTTCGCGCTCGAAGGCGGCACCGGCCTCCTCCAGCGCGATGTGGTCGGCCAGGCTGCAGGCGAGCGGGCTATAATAGAGTTTCACGGCTTTTCCCTTGTCTGAATCGGGACGCAGTTCGCAAATTGGTCGGGCGGAAGCCCGCCTTGCGCCGCGCACCGATTATCGCTGCGCGCGGCGTCCATGAGGTTCCAGAAATTCTCACTTGCCGGAAAGGAAGGCTACGACACCGACAGGTAGGCGTGCCTATGCCGAGGTATGATCAAGCTAAGCAATCGTTCTGCGATTGCCGCGTCCGAGGCCGAAATCCTGCTCAAGCGGGGAAAGACAACAGCAAGGCTTCAGAACCACCACACCTGGCGTCCTCGACAGGCCGGTAGTCCTTCGCTCAGGAACCATAAACGAAAGTATTGGACGCACGTGCCCTTGGCACGATGGCCCACATCCCGCCACGGCCGGCATAGTTCAACGCGAAATGAGCAAACGCGAAAGGCGAGAGGCCGCAGCCGGGTTTCCCGACTGCACGCCGACGCACTGAAGCAGCTTTCCCAATCAGAGGAGTCGTCATCATCATGACCGAGCTTTCCCCAACTGAAACAGGCACCACCGCATTGCCCGCCGAGGCACTGGCCACGGTCGAAGTCGACGTCTCCTCGCTGATGCCGGGAATGTCGCTGGTCGTGCAATGGCGCGGCAAACCCGTCGTCGTTCGCAACCGCACCGAGAAGGAAATTGAGGACGGCAAAGCTGTAAGCTTGGCCGAGCTCAAGGACCCGATCGCCCGTAACGCCAATCTGCCGGCCGATGCGCCGGCAATCGACACCAACCGCACGGCGCCGGGCAAGGAAGCCTGGATCGTGATGGTCCAGGTCTGCACGCATAGCGGCTGCATCCCCGTTGGTCAGCAAGGCGAGTTCGGGGGCTGGCTCTGCCCGTGCCACGGCTCGCAATACGATACTGCCGGCCGCATCCGCAAAGGCCCAGCGCCCGAGAACATGGCGATACCCGTGTTCCAGTTCATTGCCGACACCAGAATCCGTATCAGCTGAGAGGGGGGCGTTTCGATGAGCGACAAACATTCGACCTATACGCCCAAGACCGGTATCGAACGCTGGTTCGACGCCCGCCTGCCCCTTCCGAGGTTGGTGCACGATAGCTTCATCGTCTATCCCGTCCCGCGCAATTTGAACTACGCCTACACGTTCGGCGGCATTCTCACGGTCATGCTGGCTTCGCAGATCCTCACCGGGATCGTGCTGGCCATGCATTACGCTCCGGATACCGGGCTGGCCTTCAATTCAGTCGAGAAGATCATGCGGGACGTGAATTCGGGATGGCTGCTGCGCTCTCTCCATGCGAACGGCGCCTCCTTCTTCTTCATTGCCGCCTATATCCATATCTGCCGCGGGCTCTACTACGGCTCTTACAAGGCGCCGCGTGAGCTGCTGTGGGTGCTCGGTTGCACCAACCTCTTGCTGATGATGGGGATCGCCTTCATGGGCTATGTGCTGCCTTGGGGACAGATGTCGTTCTGGGGAGCCACCGTCATTACCAACTTTTTCACGGCCATCCCATTGGTCGGTGGCTGGTTCCAGCAGCTTCTGCTCGGCGGGTTCGCGGTCGGCAATGCGACGCTGAACCGCTTCTTTGCGCTGCATTACCTTTTGCCATTTGTGCTTGCAGGTGTGGTGACGTTGCATGTCTGGGCGCTTCACGTCGTCGGGCAGAACAATCCAGCCGGCATTGCTGTGAAATCAAAAACCGATGTCGTGGACTTCACACCCTATGCCACCGTCAAGGACGCGTTCGGCATCGTCGTGTTCCTGTTCTTCTTCGCCTATTTCGTCTTCTACCTGCCGAACTATCTCGGCCATCCTGACAACAACACAATCGCCAATCCGCTCAAGACGCCTGCTCACATCGTGCCGGAATGGTACTTCCTGCCCTTCTATGCGATCCTGCGCGCCATCACCTTCAATGTCGGCCCGATCGATTCAAAACTTGGTGGTGTGCTCGCCATGTTCGGCTCGATCGTGGTGCTTTTCGTCGTGCCCTGGCTCGACAGGTCCAAGGTTCGCTCGGCCGTTTACAGGCCCTGGTACAGAGTGTTCTTTTGGCTCTTCGTCACCAACGGCCTGTTTCTCGGCTGGCTTGGTTCGCGGCCGGCCGAAGGGAACTACGTCGTCATGTCTCAGTTGGCGACGCTTTACTACTTCGCCTTCTTCCTGATCGCACTGCCGGTGCTGGGCTTGATCGAGAAGCCACGGCGGCTGCCCAACTCGATCACCGAAGCGGTGCTCGAGAAGAACAAGGGGGTCGGCGGCAAAGGCGCGAGCGCGGCGGCCGGAGACCAGACGTTGATGAGAAGAGGCGATGATCGTGTCTCGCCAGCCGGCCTCGAAAGTCGCCGATAGCAACACGTTTTGGGTCGAGCCGTTGCGTCTAGGTGACGAGACAACTTCATGTCGCGCGCTAGGAACCACGCTGCTAGCTGAAAAACAGGGATTGCGATCATGGTCGATCTGGGTCCGGCGATGAATTTGTGGAACTCACCGCTAATCTACATCGTGTCGCTCGGCCTCGCCGGAATTGTCGTTTGGAACCTCGTTCCGGCACGCTTCGCCAATGCGAGGCTGATCGTCCAACTGGTCTTTTTCCTTGCAATGTCGATCATGGTTCTTGAACTGCGGGTCGTCCCGTACGAGCCCGCACGAGGCGATGAGACAACCAGCGGAGCGATCCTCATCGGATTGGTCAAGCTGCTGTGGTGGGTACATCTTGCTTGGGCGCTAATCGGGTTTGTCCGCATCTATGTCGTGTTCGAGCGAAAGCCGCACGAGGCACGCCTCCTGCAGGATGTCGTGGTCGGCGTCGTTTACACGGGAATGCTCCTTTCGATCCTCGCATTCGTCTTTGCCGTGCCGGTCGGAACGCTCATCGCCACGTCGGGCGTCTTTGCCGTCATGCTGGGTCTGGCGCTCCAGAATACGCTTGGTGATGTATTTTCGGGAATCGCGCTTAACCTCGGCCGCCCTTATGTGCTTGGAAACTGGATCATTCTGAACGACGGAACCGAGGGCCGCGTCGTCGAGACCAATTGGCGCTCGACCCAACTCCTCACCCCGGCCCACAACGTCATCGCACTTCCGAACAGCCTTGTCGCCAAAATCGGGGTAACAAACCTTAGCGGCCCAGACGAGAGCCATGGACTTGCCGTGACGGTAAAGATGTCTCTGACGAAGACGCCGGCTATCATCGTAGACACGATGCGCATGGTCCTGCTGAGCTGCACCTCGATCCTCCAGGACCCCTCGCCCGTGGTAGCCATCACAAGCCTGGATGCGGCGGCAATCGAGATCGAGCTGTCATTTCGCGTCGCCAGCCTTGATCAGCGGATTGCAGCTCGGAACGAAATTTTCGATCTCGTCTATCGCCACTCAAGGTCGGTTGGGGTGCTGCTGGCAGCGCCACTTTCAGCTTCGATTGCCGTGACCTCCCCGCCAATCGACGGGACGGCGACCTACCAAGGCTTCGCCGCGATCGACTTGATCAAGGCCATACCGATCTTCTCGGCCCTAAC
>NZ_RZTG01000017.1:6247-24321 GCF_003997175.1 Mesorhizobium sp. Primo-A | reverse complement strand
AACGGATGCCGAGCAGGAGGCGCTTGCCGCGGCGATCTCGGTTCGCAGCTACCGCAAGGGCGACGTCATTGCAGAACAAGGAGAGATGCTGCCATCCCTCATGATTGTTCGGAAGGGCGTGATCGTTCGGCAACATGGCCAAGGCAATGCTAGCATGCAGGAGGTTGGTCGGCTTGCGCCTGGCGACTTCTTCGGCGAGACCGGCCTGCTCGCCGGTATTGGCGAGACGTCGACATTGCGGGCAATGACCCACGTCGAGGTCTACGAGATAGACCAGGAGAGCTTCGCGCCGCTGCTGCTCGACAGGCCCGAGATGGCCGAAGATCTTGCGGCAACCCTGTCGAGGGGGACTTCGGCTTACGGCGAAACCGGCATCCCCGGCGGCCAGCAGCACGAGAGCTCCAAATTCGCGCTCCTGAAAGCCATTCAGGCTGTCTTCCACACCGCCCCATCGGAGCACGTTCGAGCACGTGGTCGACCAGGCATTCGAAAGGACAGAGATTCATGACCATCCGCCAAAGCGACATCGTCGGCATCGATCCACTCAGGCAGCCTGCTATGCGTGATTTTGCCGACGGTTTGAAGGTACGGCGCGTATTGCCCTCCTCGAACCGCCTGATGATCGGCCCCTTCATCCTGTTCGACCATTTCGGCCCCGCGGTATTCGACGAGGGTCGTGGTTTCGACATGGACCCGCATCCGCATATCGGGATCGCGGCCGTGACCTATCTGTTCGACGGGGAGATCATCCATCGCGACAATCTCGGTGAAGTGCAGGCCATCCGCCCCGGCGAAGTCAATTGGACGACGGCCGGGTCGGGCATCGTCCATTCCGAACGCACGTCGCCAGAAGCCCGAGCGCGCGGAAGCAATCTCTTCGGCGTTCAGGCGTGGGTGGCGCTCCCCTCCCGGCACGAAGAAGTTGCTCCCCACTTTGCACATTATGGCGCTCCCGAAATCCCACGGATCTGTGCCGACGGGGTCGAGTTCACTTTGATCGCAGGGACGTCCGACGGGTTGGTCTCTCCGGCAAGGACGTACTCCGACCTGGTCTGCGCCGAAATCGTGCTCACGGGCAGTGCGCGATATCAGGTGAAACCCGGATATCGCGAGCGTGCGATCTATGTTGTCGCCGGCGAGATTGAAGTCATGGGCCAACTTGGCACGTTCGGTGAAGGCGAATTGATCATGCTGGCGCCTGGCGCTGAGATCGTGCTCGGGGCGCCTGCCTTCCATGCCGCGCGGCTGATGCTGATCGGCGGCGAACCTCTTTCCGAACCACGCTATGTCCATTGGAACTTCGTCTCCTCCTCAGTCGAACGGATTGAGCAGGCAAAGGCGGACTGGCGTGAAGGCCGCTTCCCGGGCGTACCAGGGGAAAACGGGTTGATGCCTCTGCCGCAGGAAGAAACAAAGTGGTGACGGTTTCGGCGGCGGCCACATCCGCGGGTCGCCGGGCGGCGTCATGACACCGAGTAGAGTTTGCGCATCGTGCCCTCGTCGATTTGACCATCGAACCAGACGTCGAAGATGGTCTCGAGCAGGAACTCGTCGTTACTTGCTTCGGAAAACAGCGTGAGGGACGCGTGCAATTTCATTGTATCCTCATCACCGAAGACCGCGCGAGCACTTAGATCGGAAAGTCGTTGCAGTGTGCCGACGCATTCCCGATAACGACCGCCCAGTATCGGCGATTGGAGGTAAGCGCCTGCCTCGTCGAGTGATGTGATCGCGTACGGATCGGCTCCAGTGTCGCTTCGCCCGGTAACCAACGTCGGGAAGACCAACTCCATGTATGGAGTACACATCATGCCTCGACGCAGCATAGCCAGCGCGTCGCCGTACACCGGATCCTGAGCGGTGACGAACCTCTGCAAATTATATTGGTCGTACATCTCGACTCAGACCTTTTTTGCAAACAGCTGTATTCGTGCCTGATCACCCTGCAACGACATCGGTGTATTCCGGATGCCTGGCGACGAAGCCGCTCATGAAGGGACACTTCAAGACAGCTTTGCGGCCGGTTTTGCGGAGCAATTCGAAGGTGCCTTGCGCCAACCGCGACGCGATCCCCTGTCCGGAAAATTCCGAAGGCACTTCGGTATGTATCAGCGCAACCTTGCCGTCTTGGAGCGTATAGTAGGCCACTGCGAAGGCATGACCGGTGATCGGGAGCTCGAACCGATGCTGCCGAATGTTCTCTGTGACCTTTGCATCCATCTCTATCTCTCGATGTGCGTTGCGTGAGGCTGGACGTAGTTTGCCCGATCGCTATCACATCGCGGGCAAACGTAGCCTGACGGTGGTGCCTGTCCCGGGCGCGCTCTGAATGTCGATGCTTCCGCCTGACTCTTCGGCAAAGCGCTTCACCATCGGCAGGCCGACGCCGCCGAGGCCCTCCGTTTTTGTGGTGAAGAAGGGATCGAATGCGAAGGCAATCGTCTCGGCGGTCATCCCCACACCGTTGTCGGCGGTGGTGATATCCACCTGAGCGGCTGAGGTGCCATCAAAGACCACTGCGGTATCTATCGAGATCAGGCCCCCATTGGGGGATGCATCGCGCGCGTTGAATACCAGGTTCAGAATCGCGTTCTGCAAACCCAGGCGGTTGCACCTCACTGACGGCAAGTCCGGCCTCACTCGAACCTCGAGACGAATCTTGGGGTCCCACGCGCTTCGAATGAGGGTCTCGATTTCAGCCAGGCAGGCGCCGACATTGGCATATTCGCTTTCTCTGCGGCTCTCTCGGGCGGAACTGATACTCTGGCGGACAAGCGCGCCAGCTCGTTCCAACGCCGTTCTGGCGCCCGAAATTGCAAGCCCAAGCGTTGGAGCCGCTGAGACGCTCGGGTCACGGGCCAGGTGATTCAACGCCGACGACGCGACCTGGATGAGATTGCCAAGGTCATGAACGATGCCGGCGGTCGCCATCTGGATGGGCAGGCCATCTCGGGGAATCTCGGGCGCGATGTCGAAGACATCCACTTTCACTTCCGGACGAGACATTATAACCCTCATGTTTGCTAAGGCAGAATTCAGTTGCTTGAATATAGTACAATAGAGGACGGGAGTGGTCGATTAGATCGAATAAGAAGCCGAACCATACTGCAGTATATGTCCCGCGATCTGCGGACCGTCGCCAGTGCGGGACCAACATCTCGCGAGACGGATCTCCCTCTTTCGTGCTCATCGCACCGTCGCGAGATTCTCCTCTATTGGTAGCCAATGCCCCCGATATAGTTGGCGAGCAGCCGCTCCTGGAGTTCTTCCTGTTGGAAGAGCGCCTTCATCGCGTCGCGGATATCAAGGACGCCTATCGGCTTAGCGCCGGCGCCGAGCACCGGTAGGTTCTGGAGCCGCTGTGTTGTCATGGTCTGCCAGACCGAATGCAGGTCGTCATTGGGCCCACAGGATACGAAAGACCGGCTCATCAGCGTGGATACCGGCGCTTCCGCCGGTCCCGAATTCGCCAGGTGACGAACAAGGTCGGACTTGCTCAGCACGCCTGCCGCTTCGCCATTGCCATGGCATACAACAACCCGGCCTATGGCCGGCTTGGACAGCCATAGCGCAGCTGCCCGCAGCGACGTGTCGAGGTCGACCGCCGCAAGGCGCGCCGATGTTTCTGGATGTAGACTGTCAATTCGCATGGTGCCCTCCTGAGGCGTCTCGCGGCCGCGGCCGGAGAGATCAGATTCGAGGTTTCGCCTACTCTTCGAAGGAAGTGTTCATCACAAAATCGACGGAAGACGGCGCCTTGTAGCCGGCCACAAAGCGCTCACCGAAATCCCGGGCAAAGTTGTCGTAGGTCGTTTCCGGGTTCACCTTGGCGATGTGGCAAAAGCATCGCGTCATCCGCCGCTTCATTTGAAGACGCGGAAATTCGCCGACGATCCTGGCTATCTCGGCGGAAGAGATGAGACTGTATTGCAGGCCGACGACATCAAGGCAGATGCCGGCTGTGCACAGCGCCACCTCGGCTTCCTTGTAGAGGCCAATCGACGGCGTCGAATTGAGAGCGACGCTGTCCCATGTCAACTGAGCACGACGCTCGTCGAAGCCGCCTTGCCGGACGAAGGCGCGGGCCAGATCGGCGCCTTCCACCTCGAAACGGCGCGGCCCGGCGAAGGTCTCGTTGAGCGTGACGTCGTGCAACAGGGTTCCGACGGCAACAACTTCACCGTCGTGCTCGATGTTCTGGACCTGTGCGATGCGGACGGCGAAAAGCCATGATCGAACCACGTGGTTGAACAAATACGGTTCACATAGCTGGCGGGCATGTTCGATCGCCCGGCCGACAAGCGGCGTATCGGGGACCGAAACCCCTGCAAGCGTGCGCCTGGCGATCGCATCCATGTCAGTGCCTTTCCTTCGCCGATTGTGTGTCGGTTTGACGCCCTTACCTTGGCAGGGGCGTTACCAGTTCATTTCGCGTAGGTCGTCAGGTTGGTCTCGTTGGTATCGACGACGAAGACCGCAAGCAGGCGAGCGCGTTCCGTCTTGCTGGCGTTTTCACTGACGGCGTGATGGTCGCCCGGAAATTCCGAGAAGCTTTCGCCTGCACGGTACGTCTTCACGGGCCCACCGTTAACCTGGCTTCGGATCGCCCCCTCCAGCACCGTGGCATAGATGAACGCGGAACTGGGATGGGTATGCGCCGGCGATGTCCCGCCCGGCCCGTACTCGACGAGCACGGCTTTCAAGCTCTTGCCGGGCACATTTGGAAGGGCGTGGTCGTAGACGAGTTTCACGCTGTCCGCGTCTTTGGCCATTGCTGCGGTGACGGATGCGGCGGCGAGTGCTGCACAGAGGAGTTTCCTGATCATGTCCGATATCCTTGTTGGAATGAGAGCTAGGGAATGCTGGTCTGATGGGTCGCGAAACCGGCGTTCAGTACTTACGCAGGTGGCGTGTATCGGCTGAGCCAGTCGTCGAAGTGGACGGCGCCGATACGCGCGTTCTCGCCGGGGACAAGCGTTTGATCGTCGATTGCCACTTGACCGTAGTAGAGAGCGCCAGGATCCGAGACGATTTTGCGCGGATCGTTGGTGGCCTTTAGAAAGCGACCGACGAGTTCGCTCATACGAACGCGATCGGGGCCGGCAATTTCGATCGTGCCGTTCACTGGCGCTGCTAGGGCGACGTCCGCCATCGCATCGGCAACGTCGTCGGCTGCCATTGGTTGGAAGTACGCCGGTGACATGTGGACGGTATCCCCTACGGCGCCGGTGTTTGCGATGGCGGCGGTGAACTCGAAGAACTGTGTGGCGTGCACGATCGTGTAGGGGATAGCGGACTCCTTGATCAGCTTTTCCTGAAGCAGTTTGCCGCGGAAATACCCCATGTCCTGCAGCCGGTCGGTGCCGACCACAGACAGCGCGACGTGATGGCGGACGCCGGCGACCGCTTCGGCTGCAAGAAGATTACGCCCGGATGCCGCGAAAAATTCGAGCGCGGCCTTTTCCTCGAATGACGGTGAGTTCGCGAGATCGACGACGACCTGTGCCCCGGCAAGAGCGACGGCCAGCCCTTCTCCGGTGACGGTGTTCACTCCCGAATTCGGTGACGCCGCAAGCACGTCGTGTCCCTTCCTGCGCAGTCTTTCCACAGTCTTGGAACCGATCAGCCCGGTTCCGCCGATGACGACGATCTTCATTTCCAATCTCCTTTGTTGAGGGTGTTGATTTGCGGGTGTTGGTCGAATGTCGGCTTTCCGGCGAGCTACTCGCTGGCCGATGCGGCGTCCTCGATAAGTGAGGTGACCTCGTCGGGGTGCGAGACCATGAGCGCGTGGGAAGCACCCTCGATGACGACCGTCTTCACAGCGTGCGCGCGCTTGGCCATGAAGCTCATGACGGCTGCCGGGATATTTCGGTCATCGGTGCCGTAGATCATGTAGGACGGCAGCGTTTTCCATGAAGCTACGCCCGAGGGCTCGGCCAGGGCTGCCTGCGCGATCGGGCGTTGGGTGGCGGCCATCAGCGACGACTGCTCTTCGGGAACGTCGGCCGCGAACTGGGCTCGGAATTTGTCCGGCTGGATGAAGAGATCCTGGCCGCCGTTCGGCGACGCGACTGGAGCAAGCGCGCTTGCCAAAGTGCTGCCGGGAAACATGCTGGACAAGGTGGCGCTCGATTCGCCGTTATCCGGCGCGAATCCGGCCACGTATACCAAGGCCTTCACATTGGGATTGCCGTTGGCGGCTTCGGTGATCACGGGTCCGCCGTAGGAATGCCCCACCAGCACGATCGGTCCGGGAACCGACCGGATGATGGCCGAGACCGCCGCGGCATCGCTGGCGACGCTGCGGAGGGGATTGGCTGCCGCCTTTGCCATATAGCCGTCCCTGCCGAGTTTGGTTATGACCGCGTCCCAACTCGACGATTCGGCGAAGGCCCCGTGCACCAGCACGATCGTCGGCTTGGGCTTCGCTCCGGCCGCCTGCGCCGTTGCGCCACCCGCGACGGCAAGCGCGGCGGCCAGCGCCAGGATTCCAGTGACATTTCGCATTTGCTTTCTCCTTTGTCGGCCTTCCGTTTGACCAATGTGGAGAAGGATGCGCCGATCCGGGGCGCCGACCTATTGTGCGGAATGGTCGGTCATACGATGCCAAGGTGCAGGGTGGGTCATCGCTGCGATCAGGTGACCTGGGTATTCCGCACGCGGATCGCCGGCAGCGCAGGAGTTCGTGACCAGTACAAATCCATGGAGCTGCTGCCTCCAAACACCACTGCCGCCCCGGCGTAACGGCAAGACTCCCACCGCGAACGACATTGCCCCTGACCTTAGGCCTTCACAGCCCATGCTTTCGTATGGATCAAGCAGCCACATCGTCTGATCGTTCCGCAATGACGCAGCATTTATATTGCTATTGTGAATACGATCCAAAATTAACCATGGAGTTACCAAAATGAAGAACACATCTCTTGCTGCCGCAATCCTTCTTGTTGCAGCAGGAAACGCCGTCGCCGGAAGCGATCACTACGGATCAAACTCGGTCCAGCAACCCGCAACTTCTTCCGAGAGCATGCACACCTCCTCGATCAGGAAGACGGGCAACGATGCCGGCGTGCAGGAGACCGTGCGCAAGCCGATTGCTCCCAGCAAGGACCCGGGCCAGGGCATCTGGGGTCACTAGCACCCGAAAATTGTAGAACCTGGAAGGACCGGGGCGTCGCCCCGGTCCTCTTCACGCTTTCCAAAGGACCTTGAAAGTGCGTGGGGGCCCTGACACAGGTTCTGAGACCGGGGAGCTATAAAACCACCTTTCACCTTGGATCTGGCCGGGTGGGATGGCGATCGACGCTCGACCGTCAAACGGCAGCGACTTGGCTACCCCAGCTCAAAGCAATGCCATTCCGCCGTCGACCCGCAGATTGACACCGGTGACAAAACTGCTTGCGTCCGATGCCAGGAACAGAGCGGCTTTTGCCAGTTCTTCCGGCTGGCCCATTCGACCAAGGGGAATTGCTTCGGCCATGGACTTCTCGAAGGATGCTCGCATTTCGGCCGGGACACCCAGTTTGTCGAGAATAGCCGTATCCACGGGGCCGGGGCTGAGCACGTTGACGCGTATGCGGCGCGATTTCAGTTCTATCGCCCAACTGCGCGCGAAGGCGCCGATGGCTGCCTTGGAGCCTGCATAAACGGCATGGCCTTCCAAGACCTTCTCGCTGGCGATTGATCCCGTCAGTATGACTGCGCCGCCATCGCGCATCAGCGGGATCAGTTTCTGCACACCAAAGAAGACGCCGCGCGCATTGATAGAGAACTGCGCATCGTACTCGTCTTCGGGAACTGCCGACGAATGCGTGATGGTGTTCACGCCGGCGTTCGCCATATAGATATCGAACGCCCCAAACCTCTGATGGATCTGTCGCGCGACATCCTCGTGGTGCGCCACGTCGGCTACATCACCCTGAATGCCCAGTGCGCCGGCTCCGATCTCGGAGACTGCCTCCTCGACGGCACGCTGCCTCCGGCCGGTGATTACGACCTGCGCCCCCTCCGACGCGAAAGCTTTCGCGGCGAATAGCCCAATCCCACTGTTTCCCCCGGTGATCAACGCGGTCTTTCCTGAAAGTATACCCATTTGCATTGCCTCTGATGATTTTCACGAGAGCCGCCGCAGTTGCCAACCGCAGTTTTCAGCGTGAACTCGGACGGCTGAGACCAGAAAGCATCTCCAGCAGCCATCGATGCTGAGTTTTCATAGTCAGGCTGGCCGCACCGGTGTTGTGCTGCCAGCCATGACCGCCGTTTGAGGGCACTAGCCCTTGATGAAGGCGAGCAGATCGGCGTTCAGCTGGTCCTGGTGTGTGGCCGTGATCCCGTGGGGCGCGCCGGGGTAATATATGGCCTTTGCGCCTTTGATCAGCCGCTCCGACTTGACTGACGAATCCTTGACCGGGACGATCTGGTCGTCCTCGCCATGCAGGATCAAGGTCGGTATATCGAATTTCTTGAGGTCCTCGGTGAAGTCGGTTTCGGAGAACGCTTTGACGCATTCATATGCATTCACGAGACCGACCTGCATGCTCCAGAGCCAGAACTGATTCAGAACCCCCTGGGAGACCGTGGCGCCTGGCCTGTTTGCACCATAAAACGACTGTGCGAGGTCCAGATAGTGCTGCGAGCGATCCTTGAGGAGGCCAGCCCTTATGCCGTCGAACACTTCGATCGGCAGACCTTCCGGATTGGCCGGCGTTTTCACCATGATCGGCGGAACAGCGGCGATAAGAACAGCCTTGGCCACGCGTTCCGTCCCGTGCCGTCCGATATAGCGAGCGACCTCGCCTCCCCCGGTTGAATGCCCGACCAGCGTGGCGTCCCGGAGATCCAGCGCCTCGATCACGGCTGCAAGATCGTCCGCGTAGCCATCCATGTCGTTGCCGGAGGTGGCCTGGCTGGAGCGGCCATGGCCCCGCCGGTCATGAGCAACCACGCGGAAGCCATTATGGGCCAGAAAGAGCATCTGTGCATCCCAGGCGTCGGAATTCAGCGGCCAGCCGTGTGAGAAGGTTATTGGCGGACCCCTACCCCAGTCCTTGTAATAGATTTCCGTACCGTCCTTGCTTGTGATGGTGCTCATTGTTTTGCGTCCTGATTGAGGGGTGGGAACATGTGGGTTTTGCTGGGCCCCGGATGACGAAGCGACTGGCAGTCCGGCTATGACCGCCGCTGAAAAACTGGCCAACAAGACGTCGCGGCGGGTTGCACCGAGGGTGAAAAGTCCATCCATACTCATCGTGTCCATCCTTGGTGAGCGGCTTCTCGGGTCGGCTCACCATCACGATCACCGGGTCGACCTGCACCGTCGCTTTCGGGGGGAGGAGCGGGCGAAGGAGCGGCGACGCCCGATGATCGTGATGGCTTGCGAGGGAGAAGATGCGCCGATCCGCCCCGCGAACCTATTCTACGCAGGCATCTGTCGTACGATGCCAAGGTGCAGGGTAGGTACGCCGAGGTGCTGGAACTGTCGCTGAGATGGGGCAAATGATGCGATGACGTTGGTTCGTGCGCGACGTGCCGCGTGTGGCTGTCACAAACACGACCTATCAAGCCGTATGAGGATTCTTCTCAAAACGAGGAGCGGCTGATCGCGAGCAAGTCACCGCCCGAACGGACCGCGATAGGTTTCGCCTACGTGGTCCTCATGTTGAGTAATCAACTCACCGCCGGCCAGAGCGCAATATGCTTAGGTGTACAACGCGTTATTATAACGACAAAGGCTTTAAAGCTTTCGCCTTATAGAAATTGCACGGCATTTGCCGCTCTTGGAGCACTTTGGACCTCACAACCCCGGAGTGCTTTATGCGCCTTAGCTTTCTTTCTGGTTTCCTCATTGCGGTTCTTGCTGCCGGGCCATCGACTTCTGCCAGCGCAGCGCACTCCGGCGTGCCGCTCGGGCAATCGACCGACCTGTCGGCACGTATCGTCGACGGCAAGGCCGACGTTAACGGTGTGGCCTATCACTATTTGCTGGCAGCAGGCGGCCCGAAAACCGTGGTGTTGTTGCATGGTTGGGGCACGACCTCATACATGTGGCGCTTTGTAATGCCGCAACTGGTGGCGCGCGGTTACACGGTACTTGCGCCCGATTTGCGCGGTTTGGGGGACACCGCCAAGCCTGCGGCCGGCTACGAAAAGGCGGCGATTGCCGAGGATATTCGAGCACTTGTCAATCAGCTGAACCTTGGTCCGGTCGTCAATCTCGTCGGTCACGATATGGGTGGCATGGTCGCTTATTCCTATGCGGCGCAGCACCCGGGGGAAGTCACCACACTGGCAATCGTTGACGTCCCGCTGCCAGGCATCGAACCGTGGAACGAATTGATCCAAGGCCCTCGCACTTGGCATTTTCGCTTCCACTCCGTACGCGACGTGCCGGAAATGCTCATTGCCGGTCGCGAGCTTGAGTATTTAAAGTGGTTTCACAATGCAGAGGGGGTAAATACTCGCGCGTTCGACACCGAAGCCGACGAAGTCTACGGCCGTTCTTATGCCCAGCCTGGCGCATTGCGCGCAGGCTTCGAGTACTACCGGGCTTTCCCGCGTGACGAAGAACAGAACAAAGCCTTTGCAAAACACAAGCTGACGATGCCGGTACTCGGTATAAGCGGTTCGGGTGGCCTGGCATCGATGTACGAAGGCCATCTCCGCCACGTCGCCGAAAACGTACGGGCCGTAGTAGTCGAAGGCTCAGGCCATTGGGTTCCGGAGGAGCAGCCGGCCGCCGTCACAAGGGCCCTGATCGAATTCCTGCCACCAGCATACTAAGCTTCGCGGCTGGCTGAAGCACAACATTAGCGATAGTCGCCGTGATGGAGATACGCCACTCCAAAGCTTTCCCAATGCGCCGCCGTTAGCTGGCGATGCGCGGCAAGAGCTTGGCAGTGTAGCCTCAACACCAGGTTACACGCGGCGATCATCGCTCTAAACTTCATAAAAATTTGTCTGAGTCCGGATCGTCCTGGGCAGGCTACTCTTAACGGAGAAGCGCCAGCCGCTGGGCGATACTATCGGACGGAGGCGAGGTTCACCCTTTCGAAAGTCCTGGCCGCGCCGGCCTCGCGCATCGCCGGGGGCAGCGTTTCCCAGGCCCGGATCAGCTCTCCGATGGAAGCTGCTTCCATCTTGCGCATGACATTGCCGCGGTGAAGCTTGACGGTCACTTCACTGATGCCGAGGTCGAAAGCGATCTGTTTGTTGAGGCGCCCACGCGCCACTTCATGCAGCACCTCGCGCTCGCGCGGGGTCAGCGTCTCGACACGCTCGATGTTGCGCTTGACGACCACCGCATCCGCCCGCCGCTTGGCATCCACCGCAATGCCCGCGATCACGGCGTCAAGGAGTGTTTGGTCGCGCACCGGTTTGGTGAGAAAATCCACGGCGCCCGCCTTCATCGCCTGGACAGTCATCGGTATGTCGCCATGCCCGGTCAGGAAGATGATGGGCTTGGGATTGCCGTTTGTCGCAAGATGGTGCTGTAGATCGAGACCGCTTGCCCCTGGCATGCGCACGTCGAGGATCAAGCATCCGGGGCTGTTCAAGACGTCCGCGTCGAGCAATTCGCGGGTCGAGGCAAAGCAGACCGGCTCAAAGCCCATCGACAGGATCAACTCCGACAGTGCTTCGCGAACAGACGCATCGTCATCGACAATGATGACGAGCGGCTGCTGCGGCTCAGCCTTCCGCTGCCGTGACACCGGCGCCGATCTCTGCAAGAGTGGTTGGTCAACTCTCATGTTCATCCCTCGGTTTCCTGGTTGGCTAAAGCGTTGGCCACCGCCGCAAGCAGGGCCTGGCCGTCGAATGGCTTGCGGAAAAACCCGCTGATGCCCTTGGCACGGTACTGATCCGCTATCTCGTGGCGGCCGGTGATCAGGAACACCGGTAGGTCCGCACGCGTCTTCTTGACCTGGTCACGAAGTTCAAAGCCGTCCGTTCCAGGCATCCCGATATCGGTAATGAGCAAGTCCACGTCGGAGAGCCCGCTGACGAGCAGTGATCCCGCCGACGAGAAGCTGCGGGGAGCATAGCCCGCAGACTCCAAAAGGTTCTCGAGCGACTCGAGCAATCTTGGGTCGTCATCGACAATCGCCACGACAGGTCGCACCTTGCTCACACTCCGTTCCCTCCCGTTCGTCGAGAGTGGCTGATCGGTATCTCCAACCGCTCCGCCATGCGCACGAGATCAGCGAGTGATGCCGCAACCATTTTCTGCATCACGTTCCGTCTATGGATTTGCAGCGTGACCTCGCTGATCCCCAACTCAGCCGCGGCCTGTTTGTTCAGCAGGCCACTCACAACGAGCGGCAGCACCTCGCGTTCTCGCTGCGTGAGCTCTTGATAGCGTTGCCTCAACACGGTGAGTTCGGCGCGCTCTGATCGCCTTTCCCGGTCCTGGGCGATCGCTGCCCGGATCGCGACCATGAGGTCCGTATCGCTGAAAGGCTTTGTCAGGAAGTCCACAGCGCCGTGCTTGATCGCACGCACAGAGGACGGGATGTCGCCATGCCCCGTTATGAAGACGATCGGCGGATGATCGCCCTCGGCGATCTGCTTCTGCAGATCTAGACCGTTGATGTCAGGCAATTCCACATCGAGGATCAGGCAGGCGGGGACGTCCGGCTTGTCGGCAAGGACATAGTCGCCGGCCGATCCGAACGCTACGGCGCGCATGCCATGGGACTCCAGAAGCTCACCAAGCGCTTCCCGAATACGCACGTCGTCATCGACGATGAAGACCATTTGATCGTGGGGCGTCATGCTGCCGCTTTCATTTCAACTGGCATCGTGAAGACGAACGCCGTTCCGTGCGGATCGTTCTTCTCCACCCACAACCGTCCGCCATGGGACTCGACGATCGAACGGCAGATCGCGAGTCCCATGCCCATGCCGTGCTCTTTCGTCGTAAAGAACGGCTCGAATATTCGGTCAGGAAACTCAATGCCCGGGCCACAATCGCTGATCTCGATCTGGATCGCGTCCCCTATCCGGCGCACGCGAAGTCCAAGAACCTTGTCGCCCGGAACAGAGTCCATCGCCTCGATCCCATTGCGGATGAGGTTCACCAGAACCTGCTGAATCTGCACCCGATCGAGCGCGACAATAGGAAGGTCGCTTTCGACATCGAGATCCAGACGAACACGGCGCCGCACCGCCTCCTCGGCGATGAGGTCGCGCGCTTCCGCTATGACGCTGTCGAGTGCTGTGTAAGCCATCGCGTCTGCAGATTGCTTGAATAAGGCGCGGATGCGGCTGACGACATCCGCGGCTGAGTTGGCATCACGGATAATACGCTCCACAGTCTTCTGCGCCCGCTCGATATTTGGCGGTTCGGCCGTGAGCCAACGCTGGCAGGCATATGAGTTGGCGACAACAGCCGCCAGAGGCTGGTTCACCTCATGGGCTATAGAGGCTGAAAGCTCGGCAAGACTCGCCGCCTGGCTCGCACGTGCAAGTCTCTCTTGCGCCAGGCGCAGTTCTTCTTGCACTCGAACTTCACCGTCGATGTCCAGACAGACGACGTTCCACTGAACAATCGCTCCCTCTGCGTTGCGCATCGGTGCCGCGCGCGTATCGACCCAGCAATATTCGCCGTCGAAGCGACGCAGACGGTGCCTGCGCGCATACGGTTCGCCAGTGGCCAACGAATGAGCATAGTTCGCTTTGACGGCCGCCAGGTCGTCAGGATGAACGCCTTCATCGAGTGTCCCGGACAGGCGGGATTTTCCCTTGCCGTCCAATAACTCCAACTCATATCCGAGGAATTCGCGGAGCTGACGGCTTCGATATATCGGCTCACCGTTCGGTGCGGCGCAATCGATCATCACCGGCAGCGTTTCAACCAGCTGCCACAGCGAACGTTCTCTCTCGCGCAGTGCCACCTGCGCGCGCATCTCCTCGTCGATGTCGATGGAGACCTGGTACCAGTGAACGATGGCTCCATCCCGATCGCGCAGAGGCTCGCAACGCCCTTCTATCCAGCGATAGCTGCCGTCTTTCCAACGCCGGCGATACCGCATGATGAAGGAGTCGCCAGTTTTGAGGCAGTTGGCTGACCTTTTGAGCACCTCGGGAGCATCTTCGGGATGAATCAGTTCTTGCGCCACCCTGGTGAACTCTTCGAAGTTCGCCCCGGAGATGCCGAGATCCTCCAAAGACCGCCTATTCACGTACGCAAGCTTGCCATCGGGCGTCCAGCTCCAGATGTGGACCGGCAAGGCATCGACAAGCTGCTGGAGCTCGCGCTCTCTTTCGCGCAAAGCCTCCTGCGCGCGCATCTCGTCTTCGATGTCGATTGAAGCCATATACCATTGAACGATCGCGCCATCGGTATCCCTTAACGGTTGCGCTCGTGCTTCTATCCAGCGGTAGACGCCATCCTTCTCGCGTCGACGAAAGCGGTTCATGAAAGGCTGGCCGGACGCAAAGCCATTCGACGCCCTCCGAAACATTGTCGGAAAGTCTTCAGGATGGGCCAGGTCCCGGGCCAGGGCATCGAAATCATTGATGTGCGTCGGTGGCGAACCGACCTTCTCCAGGTATCGCTTGCTGGTGTAGGTGATCCTGCCTGAAGGGGCAAAGCTCAGGAGATTCACGGGCACAGCGTCAATCATTTGCTCCAGTTGCCGGTTGGCTTTCCGCAGCGCTTCTTCTGCCCTCACCTGGTCGTCGATGTCGTGCGAAAGACCGTACCATTGGACGACAGTCCCACACTCGTCTCGCATCGGTTCCGCTCGGCCCGACATCCATCGGAAGACGCCGTCAGCACGACGCAGGCGATAGTTCAGGGAGAAGCTTTCGCCGGTGGTGACCGAGTGGTTGATCGCTGCTTCCAGCGTGGCGGCGTCATCGGGATGTACGACAGCCGCAATGGCCGCCTTCAGGCCATTTCCTCCGACATTCTCGTATCCTCCTACGTCAAGGCCGAGATACTCAACCATTCGCTTGCTGAAGAAGACCGGCTCGCCCGACGCAGACAGGCGCCAGAGGAAGCTCGGCACCATGTCGACCAGTTGCGAGAGTTCCCGCTCCCGGTCGCGCAACGCTTCCTGTGCGCGCATCTCGTCGTCGACGTCGATAGAGATCACATACCACTGAACAATCGCGCCGCTGTGATCACGCAGCGGCTCGCCGCGTCCATCCACCCAGCGGTACGCTCCGTCCGCACGGCGCATTCGATACTTCATGGAGTATGGTTCGCCGGTAGCCAGAGAGTGGCGGACGGTCTCCAGGAGGCGTGCCGCATCTTCGGGATAGACGAGGGACTGTATGGCCGCCGCCTGCCGGCTCATCCCCGGCTTGTCCAGATCCGCCACACCGTCGAGACCGAAGAAGTCAAGCAAACGTCTGTTGAAGAAGGTCGGCTCGCCTTCAGGCGTCAGCCGTCTGATCTGGACTGGGACCATGTCGACGAGCTGAGAAAGTTCCCGCTCCCGACCGCGCAGCTCCGCCACGGTTTTCTTGTAGACATCGTTGTCGAGCGCGATTCCGTACCATCCCGTGATACGACCCTGGCTGTCGCGCGCGGGCCGCGCGGCGGTTCGGGCCCATACATAGGTGCCGTTTGCGCGCCGAAAGCGAAACTCGACATTGAAATGATCGCCGGTCCTCAGACAATGGCGCCAGGTAACCGCGATCTGCTCATAGTCGTCTGGATGAAGCAAACGCTTCCAGGCGGTGTACCCCTCGTTCAATGGAGCGTTCAGATCCTCCAGCGTCACCCCGAGGGAGCTCAGCGCGAACGGATGCAGGTAGATCCATCTACCCGCCGCATCGAACGCCCATCCGTTCCCGAATATGCTTTCAACGATTTTCGCCGATCGAATTGGCCCGGCATTGTTTTCAACCAAGAGATCCAGGTCCGCCCCGGAAAGCGGCTCCCCGTCTGTCACCAGATCATCAATGTCCACACTGACACTGTAGCCGGGCTCCGATCGGGTCTCGTTCCAGCGATAACTTCCGTCGGCCTGCAGTTGCCTGTGCCTCGTTACTTGGGGGACACCCGTCCAGAAGGCGCGGGCGACTGCGTGCGCCGCCGCTGTCCGGTCATCCGGATGGACCAGACTCAAAGAATGGAGAGCGTCGGAGGCGGCTCCCTTCTCAAGTGCCGCACTGATCACATCGGCGAATCGCTCTGTGGCTGCGGACGGCGCATCGCCTTCAATCAGTGTGCCATACCATGCAACGGCGTTACCTTCGCTATCGCACAGCGGCTGTCCGGAGCTTCGACTCCAACCGTAAGCACCGCTCGCGCGCAAAATGCGGTGCTCCACATTGTAGTGCTCACCTGTCTGCAGGCAGCGACGCCACTCGGCCACGGCTCGGTCATAGTCGTCTGGATGGATTAGCCGCTTCCAACCCGCGGAGCCATCTTCTGACGAAGTGTTGAACTCCTCCAGCGTCGTGCCGAGAAGCGATAGCGTGCTGGGAGTAACATAGCTGAATCTGCCGGCCGCGTCTGTCGCCCACCCATTGCCGACCACGCTTTCGATGAGCCGAGCCGCCCGCAACGCTTCCGCATCGGGATCGCCAAGCGAGTTGAACGCTGTCGTCATTGTCTTCTCCTACCGGACAATGAAAGGCGGAGACTGTCAGCGCCTTCTTTAACTCTCATCGTTGACCATCTGGGCTCGCGAATTGGTTCATCATCTTAACCGGACCACGCCGCAGCCGCACCTCATGGAAATCCATGAGATGTGAGTGACCTAACTTTCGGGGTGAGGCACCTAGACGTCCCGATTGAAGCTACAGCCCCTGAAACAAGGCCTGGTCGGCTCTCCGTATAGCACTTGCTCTCAGCAGCTGGGATCTGGGCTGACGAACCAAAACTCACCATAAGCAGCGCCGCGCCCCAGCGGCACCTCACGGAAATCCATGAACCGCAGCGCGACGCGGCCGCGACGACCCCGCGTGTTCATCCCCGTCTGGTCTGGTGGACGTGGCTCGCAAGATTCAAGTTGGACGCCATGACGATAAGGACATCTGTTCCAACGCATAGGAGGCTACCCAGTTCGGCTCCGCCGGAGGACTTTGCGACTGAACAATTGCTTGGCGCCAATCAGGCATGGCGCAGCAACCGCGAACAGCAACACGAGCGCGAAGAAAGCTTCGTCGAAAGAGATCGTGGAGGCTTGCCTTTCGAGAGAGCGCTGCAACAATGGGAAAGCGATCTTGGGCGCCGCTAGAATGTCGGCACCGTTCGAAGTGAGAATGTTCGCACTGGCCCTCAAGCGCTGGTCCAGGGCCGGATCGCCACGGACAAGGTGGGTGGACAACATCGTTCGGTTGAGAGCGTTCTGGTGATCGATATACGTTTGCAAGAGCGCCGTGCCCATCAGACCACCAGCCTGCTTCCCGAGATTGAACAGCCCTATTCCAAACGGCAGAATATCGGCAGCAAGTCCACGCAGCGTAACCAGCGTCAGTGCCACGAACAGAAGACCGAGACCTGATCCTCGCAGAAGCAGGGCCGGGGTCAGGTCGGGGGTGCCGCTACCGCTCGTCGAACCGGACAGGAGCCACATGGCTCCGGAGAAGAGCAGGACTCCAAACGGAACAAGGGCGATCGGGTGAACGCCGGCCTTTTCGATGAGGAGGCCGGAGAACAGAAGTCCCAGCGCCAGCATGGCTCCGCTGGGCAGCAGAAGCACTCCTGCGGCCGTGGCCGTAAAATCGAGAACGTTGAGGGCAAAAGCCGGGATGAGATAGGTGCTGCCCGATAGGGCAAAGCCCGCGACGAGGCTGACAAGAAAGCCAAAGCGAAAGTCCGGATCGGCGAAAGGCGCGACCGCCTGAAGTGAGCCTGAGCGGAACCGGGCCTCCCGGACAACCACAAGGCCGGCGGCCGCCACACCGATGGTCGAAAGGCCGGTGATCCCCATGTCGTCCGACCAGTTGAACCTGCTGCCCTGCAGCAGCACGTATGTCAAAAGCGCGGTACTGATGCCGAGCACAATGACCTCGACGACGGGGAGCGTGGTTGCCCGCCAGTATGTCCGATTGCCATCCGCCGCCAGAAGGACAAGGGCGGCGATGCCGAGCGGGACGTTGGCGAGGAATATCCA
>NZ_RZTG01000017.1:0-6237 GCF_003997175.1 Mesorhizobium sp. Primo-A | reverse complement strand
ATCCAGTCCCAGGAGAAATGATCGACCAACCAGCCCTGCAGGGCCGGCGTAATCGTCGTTGGAGCCATTACGGCGCCGACGGCAAAAACTGCTTGGACAATCGGCTGATGTCGAGACGGGAACCGAAAAAACAGCAGCGTCTGGCCAGCTACGAGAATTGTGCCGCCAGCCAGCCCCTGGACGACGCGGAAAACACAAATCCAGACATGATCCACCGAGAGCGTCATTGCCGCGCAACCCAGCAGAAGCATCACGACCCCCGCGCGCAGGCAGGCGGTCGGCCTGGCGGCGGTGACAAGAAGCGGAGCGACAAGGAAAGCCGTCAGCTTGGCGGCGATGAATGCGATGTCGACCATCGCCAGTTCATCCGGCGTTGCGTAGATGTCGCCGAGCATGTCGATCCGGCCGATCGACAGTGCAGTGGATGCCACTGCGTCCATGAAGGCGGCCAATACAACACCAGTTGCTACTAGCCAGGCACACGGCAGGGTATCAGGATGGCGGAACGCTCTTTTTTCGGCTTCGGTGCGGTGCATCACTGTACCAGGCGTCCGTTGGCACTGTCGCCGGACCGCATTTCCAACGCCACCGCTGGAACGTCGCCCGCTCCCAGGGCGATGGCAACGCGGGCGGAGAGCCCCGGAACGAGGCGGCCAGGCAACGGGTTTCGTATCATCCTGATCTTCACCGGCACACGCTGGACAACGCGGATGAAGTTTCCGGTGGCATTGTCCGGCGCCAGCAGGCTGAACGCCGCGCCGCTGCCGGGAGCGAAGCTGTCGACAACACCGTCGATTTCTTGATCTGGATATTCGTCGACCGTGACGCGTACCCTTTGGCCAATCTTGACCAAGCTGAGCTGCGTTTCCTTGAAGTTGGCGACGATCCAGACATCGTCGACGGGAACGATATCCAAGGCCGCATTCCCTGGAGTGACATAACGGCCGACACGGATTTGCCGATTGCCGACGATCCCGTCGACCGGGGCTCTCACGACCGTGTTGTCGAGGTCGAGCATAGCCAGGTCGAGAGCGGCCTTCGCCTGTGACAGGGCCGCGTGCGAACCGGACAATTGTGCTTCCAAGACGCCGAGCTTCAGCCTTTGAGCCAGCAGATTGGCTTCTGCGCCGTCCAAGGACGCCTTTGCCTTGTCGTAGCTGGCTTGTGCATCCTGCAGTTTCTGATCGCTGGCAGTGCCGTTCTTCTGCAGTGTGACATAGCGGGTCAGGTTGGCACGGGCGAACTGGAGGTCTGCGGCGGCTGACTGTTTCTGCGCCTCGGCCTGCGCGATCAATGCATCTTGCAGTTTATGGCTTGCCTCGATGTTGGCGATTTCCGCCTGCCGGGCTGCGACATTGGCGCTTGCCTGGACCACCTTGGCCTTATAGTCGCTGTCGTCGATGCGAAAGAGAACTGCGCCCTTTGCAACGCTGGCATTGTCGTCCACGTCAACGTCGACGACATAGCCGGCCAGCTTGGGAGCGATACTGGTGATGTCTGCGCGCAGATAAGCGTTGTCGGTCGTTTCCTGGTAGCGACCAACCCTGAACCACTGCCAGCTCCACGTAGCTGCCGATGGGATCAACACGAGCGCGACGACGGCGATTGCGATCCTGCGAGATGGGCTCATGATTGCTTCGACCTCAATTCGACGCACTATCGAAGAGGATTGTCGATTTCCCGTGATCAAGATGATCGGCAAGGCTGCAAGTCGGGGCTACGCAGTAGGGGTTCACGAGAATGTCTCCGGGCCGCTGAAAACAGAAGTGCCGAATAGTCGCGGATTTCAGTGCGCCCGCGCCATCACGCGAACGAGCATCTCGGCTCGCTCTGATCGGTAGTTTATACTGACCCTCGGCACAGGTAGATACCTGACGCGACACCGCTGCATCTGTGGGCTTTCGGGCGACCGCAAAGTAGGTTCTGCGTCCGACTTTGGGCGCCAAGCTGCCGTCCGCCAGAAATAGAGATCTGTGGCCAATCAAAACCCGCCTATTCGCACGTCGTTGCCGCCGATCACCGCACTCATCACTCGGAGATCTTTCAGAGTAAGAGCATCTGCACTACGTGTTGCTGGTGTTAACAAGCAAGAGAATAGCTCCCGGATGAGAATGAGCGTTTGCCCTTACGCTGCACTGCTTCCGGGAAACGATCAGTGTACGAATAACTAACAACGAGCTCTAGATAGGCCCACCTTTGCGGCGAATTCGGGTTAACCCGGCCCGGAGGATGTTTGGAAAAGAAGCTAAATCAAGCAGTTAGGAACTAGTGGGACAGCAAAGCATTCAAATCTGTTCCTATGTTTTTCGATGTTCTTGTCCCCCCTACCACGCTGCATTTCGCCCGATGAACGCCTCACTCGCCCTATCTCGCGAAGAAGGATCGTGACGGTGTATCAGTCCCTCATTGGAAAGTCGCGGTCGCACCATTAACGACGTTCTTCAACGAGCAAGAAGCGTCTCGATTGGGGCCGTCTGCGGACTGTTTGCTTTGTGACAGATACGAACCAAGCAGTCGTTCAGCTCAAACCCGCAGGTCGCGGTGGTACGAAGGGTTGTAGGCGTGGTTGTCTGTCATCTTGTAGATCATTGCGGCCTTGGTGCGCCGAAGCGGGTTCGTGCCGTAGCCTTCCCGTCGGTAGCCATTGCAGTCACCCATCTACCAAGCGAGTAAACTGGTGAGTGCTGAGATAGTCCGGATGGTGGACTCGACTGAGAAAGGCGTGGTCATCTCTTCGCCGCGATCCGTTGAACAAAATCTAGAAAAGCGCGCACTTTTGCCGGCGGCATGTGGCGTGACGGATGATAGGCGTAAAGCGGAAACTGCTCGTCGGACCATTCTGCCAGGATCGTCGTGAGCGCCCCGCTCTCAAGCCACTCGTCGAGGCCGATGGCAAGGCTCTGGAATATGCCTTGCCCCGCGAGACCGGCCGCGACGGCAGCGGAGGGATCGTCCATGACCAAGCGCCCCGAGGCCTTGATCTCGATGGCCCCGCTTTCCCCTCGGAATTCCCAGGTGAACGGCCGCCCGGTCTGCGGGTTGCGAAACAGGATGCAATCGTGGAGCATCAGGTCGTGGGGCGTGGCTGGAATGCCGTGCCGGTCGAGATAACTTGGGGCGGCACAGGTCAGGACTGGTACGTCCAGCAGTTTGCGGGCGATTAGCGAGGATTCGTCCGGCGGACCGAAGCGCACGGCGACATCCGCGCCGCTCATCATCTCTTCGCGATAGTTGCTGGTGGTCAGATCGAGCGACAGTGCGGGGTAACGTGCCAGGAATTCACCGATCCTCGGCGCCAGCACCATTCGCGCGAACCAGGGATCGATCGATACCCTGAGCCGTCCGCCGACGAATGCCGCCGAACCGGCGGCTTCGGAAGCCGCCTCCTCCAGTCCAGCCAGCAGTGGCGTTATGCGGGCATGGAAGCGCGCGCCCTCCTCCGTCAGCGCGACCTCGCGCGGATTGCGGTCGAACAGCCTGACACCGACGCGTTGTTCGAGCCTCGCCACGGCACGACTGACCCCCGACGGCGTGAGACCGAGAACATCCGCAGCCCGCACGAAATTGCCCGCTTCCATCACCGCCCCGAAAACGCCGACCCCGGTCAGCAGCCGCGTGTCGAAACTCATGCCTTCTCTCCTTTGCGAGGTCGGTGATCTCAACCGTCCCTTCATGATGATTTTGAGTCACCTTATCTTTGATTTTATTGCGCGTGAATCATCGCATTGCTTCCCCTAGATGATTTTTGAGCGCCCGGACGGCGCGGCGGCATGCCGGACCGCGGAAATCTCCGGCCTTGCGAGAAGGAATTCATCCATGAATGCGATCTCACGCAGAAGCCTGTTGGCGCGTGGCAGCCTTTTGCTCGCGGCGGGCGCCGCCGCCGTGAACTCACCGGTCCACGCACTGGCGGCCAACCCGCAAGCGCGGTCCGGCAACTTCAAGTCCATCGACATGGCCATGGAACAGGCGGTGCGCGACGGCACCGTCGCCGGCGTCGTTGCCACCGCGGCAGGACCAGACCGCATGATCTACGAAGGAACCTTCGGAAAGGCCAATACGGCCACCGGAGCAACGATGCGCGCCGATACGGTATTTTGGCTGTTGTCCATGACGAAGGCCTTCACCGCCACGGCCTGCATGCAGCTAATCGAGCAGGGCAGGATCAATCCCGGGGACGATGCGGCGAAATATCTGCCGGAACTCGCCAATCCGATGGTGTTGGAGGGCTTCGACGGCGACGGCCAGCCGCTCCTGCGTCCGGCCAAGCGGGCCATCAAGGTGCGTCACCTGCTCACTCACACCTCCGGCTATACCTATTCGATCTGGAGCGATGCACTGACCCGCTACGAGAACGTCACCGGCATGCCGGACATCGCCACGTGCAAGAACGGCGCCTTCCTGGCACCGCTCGAATTCGACCCCGGCGAACGCTGGCAATACGGCATCAGCATGGACTGGGTCGGAAAGCTGGTGGAAGCGGTCAGCGACCAGTCTCTGGAAGTCTATTTCCTCGAGAACATCTTCGCCCCGCTCGGCATGACCGATTCAGGCTTCCTGATCGGAAGCAAGCAGAAGGCCAGGGTCGCCACCTTCCATAACCGTCGCGAAGACGGCGGCCTGACGCCCGCTCCCTTCGAAATGCCGCAGCGGCCGGAATTCTTCATGGGCGGCGGCGGCGGCTTCAGTACGCCGCGCGACTACATGGCCTTCCTGCGGATGCTGCTGAACGGAGGCACTCATAAAGGCGTACGGGTGCTGAAGCCGGAAACGGTCGCGTCGATGATGCGCAACCAGATCGGCGACCTCGACGTCCAGGCCATGCGGACCGCCCAGCCTGCCTATTCGCAGAGCTTCGACCAGTTTCCAGGCGAGCCCCACAAGTGGGGTTATTCGTTCGACATCAACACGCTGCCCGGTCCGAACGGTCGGTCGGCAGGCAGCATTTCCTGGGCCGGCCTGCTCAACTGCTATTTCTGGCTCGATCCGGTCAGGAAGGTGACCGGAGCCATCTTCACCCAGCTTCTGCCCTTCTACGACGAAAAGGTCGTGAAGCTCTACGGCACATTCGAGCGCGGCCTCTACGACGGCCTCGCCTGATCAATTCCCACCTCAACACCAGGAGAACATCATGTATGCGATTACAGGAATTACTGGCAAGGTCGGCGGCGCGCTGGCGAAAGCCCTGATTGAAGCCGGAGAACCAGTCCGCGCGGTGCTGCGCGACCCCGCCAAGGCGGATGTCTGGAGAGATTGCGATTGCGAAATTGCTTTCGCCGACATGGGCGATGCGACGCGGCTCGCCGCCGCGTTCAAGGGCGCCAAGGGCGTCTTCATTCTGCCGCCTTCGGAGTTCGATCCCGCGCCCGGCTATCCGGAAGCGGCGAGGCAGAACGAGATCCTGACCACTGCTCTCCTTGCTGCCCGCCCGGAAAGGGTCGTCTGCCTCTCCACTATCGGCGCCGATGCGTTACAGGACAATCTCTTGAGCCAGCGGGCGATGCTGGAAGACGCCCTCGGCAAGCTCGACCTTCCCATCACGTTCCTGCGGCCCGGTTGGTTCATGGAAAATGCGGCTTGGGATGTCGCCCCGGCCCGCGACAAAGGCGTGCTGCACAGCTTCCTCCAACCGGCCGACAGGACCTTCGCCATGGTGGCGACGCAGGATATCGGCCGGCTTGCCGCCGATCTGATTCGCGAGGAGTGGACCGGCAAGCGGGTCCTGGAACTGGAGGGCCCGGCGCGGGTCTCGCCCAATGATCTCGCCGAGGCTTTCGCAACAGTGCTCGGGCATCCGGTGCGGGTGGAGATCGTCCCGCGCGAAAGCTGGGAGGACCTCTTCCGTGCCCAGGGTACGCGTAACCCACTGCCGCGCATCCGCATGCTCGACGGCTTTAACGAAGGCTGGATCGATTTCAAAAACAGCGGACAGAACAGCGTCAAAGGCAAGACACGTCTTGTGGAGGTGATCGCGGCGCTTGTCCGGCAGGCCGCCGCGACTGAGGCCTTTTGATTCCACCCTGAAAGGGCAGCAGACGGCACGGGCATCCGCCGCCAGCACGGCTCGCAACCCTCGTGGTGGTTGCTTGTCACGCTCCGGGAACGGGCGCGCCAGGCTCGATGAGTCCCTGTCGTTTGAGATCGGCCCAAAGGGTTGGCGGAATATCCTCCCTGAGATAGGCCAGATTCTCCTTCAGCTCATCGGCAGACCTTGCACCCGGGATGACACTCGACACC
>NZ_RZTG01000016.1:0-124446 GCF_003997175.1 Mesorhizobium sp. Primo-A | reverse complement strand
CCGACCGACTGGATCAGAATGCCATGCGCGCCGTCGCCGCCGCTTCCATCGACGCCGGTCTTGATGACGCCGCCAATATTGCCGGTCGCCGTATCGCCCTGGCCGCCACCGCTTGCCTTGCCACCGATCGACACGAGACCGATGGCGCCGCCGCCATCGCCGCCGCCGCCGCCCACCGACTCGACCAGCATGCCGATGGCGCCCAGGCCACTGGTGGTGATGTTGCCGGTGTTGGTCCCCGTGGCTGCCCGGCCGTCATTGCCATCCGTACCCGCGCCGCCACCGCCGAACAGACCTAGACCGCCACCGCCGTCGCCGCCGCCACCGCCCACCGACTGCACGACCATGCCGCTGGCAAAATCTCCCCGAGTTGTGATGGTCCCGGAATTTATCCCCTCGGCATTGCCGCCGATTGTCGGCACGCCCCCATTGCCGCCGTTACCCACGATACCGAAACCACTTGCACCATCACCGGCAACGCCGCCCGCCGACCGCACAAGCATACCCTTCGAGAAAGCCCCGTCCGTGGAAATGGAGCCGGCATTATCGCCTTTCGCGTCACCGCCGAAACCGCCATTGCCGCCATTGCCACCCTTGCCGGCACCGATCGCAGCGCCCAAGCCGCCATTGCCGCCGCGCCCTCCGCTGGAATTGACGGTGATGCCGTTCGAATTGACCCCGTGCGTGATGATATTGCTTTCGATCGTAGTGGTCACGGTCGCCGTGCCGCCATCGCCACCCCGCCCGCCGACGCCGCCCTTACCGCCTACCGCGATGGCGAATGCCCATGCGCCGTTACCACCATCCCCACCGCTGGCGTCGCCCGATATGCCGGGAGCATTGTCCCCCGATGTTTCGAGGGCGCCAGATGCGTTGTTTGTTATATCGACGGTTCCGCCCTTGGCGCCATCGCCGCCTTTACCACCCTTGATCTCCACAAAAGGCGGGACGGCTGTTGCATGGACAGCCGAGCCGCCATCGCCGCCGCGCCCACCCCGGGCGCTGCCAACGAAAGCGGCCTCCCCGGAGGTCGTGCGGCCGACACTATTCGTTCCCGTAGCCGGCGCCACCGGCGAATGGCCATCTCCGGCGTCAGCAGTACCGATTCCGTCATCACCATTGTCGCCCGGTGCACCATCCGTATTGATGGACAATTGCTGCGCATGGGCCGGAGATTGAGCGTAAGGAAAGACCAGCCCCACCAGTGCCGTAGCGCAAAGCAATCGAGCTATCCGTTTGGGCAGAGTGGCGAGACATTGATTCGGCCGGCCGGGCAAACCCTTCTGAGTCGCCGCGGCATCACGAAGAACTTCCTCAGAACATGCCCTGGCTGAACCGTCGTCGGCCGATGCGCACGACAATACGGCAACGCGCTCTGTGAACAAAGCCATGCACTTACCCCCCATTTTACGGGGGCGCGCCTCAATGCCTGCTTGAGTCCGACGCCACCGCTATGCTCTGCTCATGCAATTGCAATAAGGATGCCGGCACTGTGCAATAAGGTTCAATGCATTAAAACAGGGCATCCGTATTCCCACTTGCGGAGCTCTGACTCAATTAGAATACATTAACTTATGCCGGATGAAACCAAAAATTTACGTGGGGAACACTGACCAAAGCCACCGACGTTTCATAGTCATCATATGATGACTATCTGCCGTTTCGCGGCCGAAATCGCAGAACAAAGCGATTGGACCGCCCGATTTCGTGATACTCGACCCGCTGGCCATGGCATCGACGCGCAAACGCCCTATATCAAAGGACAGAGTTTTTGCGCGGGAATGAACGGATGTCGGCACTTCGGCCATCAACGATCTTCACAGTGGCAATGCTGGCCACGGCAGTGCTGGCGGGCGTTTGCCTGCCGGCTTCCGCGCAAGCGCTCAATCCCGCTACCGGCAACAATGCGCTGATCCGGCAGAACGACCTGCAAATCCTGCAAAACAGGATACAGCGGCAGCAATATCAACAGCAACAGCAGCAGAATCGCGCCCAGGACCGCCAGATCTTTCAGCAACCGCCACCGGTCGTGCAGCAGCTCAAGCCAAGCTGCCAGACACAGATAATCGGCACCACCGCCGTGAGCAATTGCCGCTGACATCAAGGCCTTTTTCGTTTATTTAGCCGACTTATGTATTTCGAGTGTCGTTGGCACATGCGAAAGTTTTGGTTTTGCAACGACGCCTTGTCGCGCTATGCGGCATTGCATCGACTGGATTGACGAATGGCAGCCACCAAGAAAAAGGCCGTACGCAAGGCAAAGAAGGGCGAGAGAATCCGCCAGGTGGCGGCTATTCCCTTCCGGCTGACCGCGCGTGGCGATATCGAGGTGATGCTGGTCACGTCGCGTACCACCAGGCGCTTCATCGTCCCCAAGGGCTGGCCGATGAAGGGCAAGAGCGGACGCAAGGCGGCCACCATCGAGGCGCAGGAGGAAGCCGGCGTGCTCGGCAAGACGCTGAAGCAGCCGGCGGGCACCTATTCCTACTGGAAGCGGCTGGCAAATCGCTTTGTCCGCGTCGACGTCATCGTCTACCTGCTCGAGGTGAGCGAGGAACTGGCCGACTGGCAGGAAGCCAAACGACGCCAGCGGGCCTGGCTGGCGCCAGCCGATGCGGCCATGCTCATCGACGAGCCGGATCTTTCAACGTTGGTGAAGACGCTGAAGATCCCTGTGCAGGTGGACCAGGCGTAGAGCCTCACTCGCCGGGGTCATCGCTTTCGGGAAACGGCCGCACCGGCGTGCCGGTATAGGCCCACAGCCACTCGCGCGGCAGCGGCCCCTTGTTTCGCTCGGCCTGCTGCGACTGCTCCCAGGCATGCGCCAGGATGCCGACCGAGCGCGACAGCACGAAAAGCCCTCGCGTCAGCGGCGGCGGAAAACCGAGTTCGCCATAGATGACGGCGGTGGCGCCATCGATGTTGAGGGGTATTTTTTTCCCCTTGCGGCGTTCGACATCCGCCTCGACCGCTTCGGCGATATCGGCGAAACGCCCATTGACGGCACCGCGTGCGGCAAATTCGCGGGTCAGTTCCAGCAAGCGCGGCGCGCGCGGGTCGACGGGATGGAAGCGATGTCCGAGCCCCGGCACATAGCCCTTCTCCTCGGCGAAGAACCGGTCGAGCCGCGCCGAGACCGCCTCATTCAGCGTCATCCCGGCATCAATCGCCACGGCAATGTCACCATAAAAGGAAAGCGCCTGCTCGCCGGCGCCTCCATGCACGTCGCCGAGAACGTTGATGGCCGAGGCCATGGCGCTGTTGATACCGACGCCGCAGGTTGCAGCCATGCGCGCGATGGCAATCGATGGCGCCTGCGGTCCATGGTCGACGGCGGCAGCCAAGGCAATGCCGAGCAATTCTGCCTGGTCCTCGCTGGGCAGTTCGCCGCGCAGCATCAGCCAGATGACAGCCGGAAAGCTGACGCGGCCGATCAGATCCTGGATCTCGTAGCCACGCAGCCGGATGACACCTGGCCGCATCTCGATGATGTCGGTCTGCCACCATTCCTCGCCGCGCTCACGGCCCGTCTTCTTCTCCGTGCCGCTCATGCGCGTGCCTTTGTCCTGGTGCGGGGCGGCAGGTCGGCGAACACCTCGCTCATATGTTCGCCGAGCGCCGGCGGCGGCTTTGTCGGCAAGGGCGCCTCGCCATCGACCATGAAGCCGCCGCGCAAAACGGTCAGCGGCTTCTTCATGCCAGCCACATCGTCGAAATGCGCGGTCACCTGGCGCTCGAGGACTTGGGGCTCGGCCAGCACTTGCGGGATCGTCAGCACCCTGCCGGCAGGCACGCCGGCGCGATTGAGCGTCTCTTCCCAGGCCGCCGCCGAGGCGCCCGCCAGGGCGTCCTCGATCTCGACTTTAAGCGCCGCACGGTTGCGCTTGCGCGTCTCGCGCTCTGCATAGCGGACATCGGAAGCCAATTCCGGCCGGCCGATCAGCCGGCACAGCGCCACGAACTGCTCCTGCTTGTTGGCAGCGATGTTGATGAGCCCGTCGCCGGTGCGAAACGCACCGGAGGGTGCCGCCGTCATGTTCTCGTTGCCCATCGGCATGGGGTCGATACCTGCGGTCAGATAGTTGGAAACCGGCCAGCCAAGTGCGGAAAGTGTGCATTCGAGCATCGAAACGTCGAGAAAGGCACCCTCGCCGCTCGTCTTCTGCCGCACCAGCGCCGAGGCGATGGCGAACGCGCCGACCAGTCCGCCAAGCGTATCGGCGACGGGATAGCCGACCCGCAGCGGCGCCGCTTCCGGTGTGCCGGTGATGCTCATGATCCCAGACAGGCCCTGGATGATCTGGTCATAGGCGGGATTGTCGCGCATTGGCCCGGTCTGGCCGAAACCCGATATCGCGCAATAGACGAGGCCCGGACGGACCGTCTTCAGTGCCTCGTAGCCAAGCCCCAGCCGATCCATCACGCCGGGGCGGAAATTCTCCACCAGTGCGTCGGCGCTGGCCACCAGATCGAAAAAGCGCTCGCGATCGGCTTGCTTCTTGAGGTCGAGCACAACCGACCGTTTGCCGGCGTTCTGAGCCAGGAACGAGGCGCCCATGCCGGCGCTGTTCAGCTTTGCCGAGCCGCCGAGCTGGCGGGCGAGGTCGCCGCCTTGCGGCGCCTCGACCTTGATCACGTCGGCGCCCAGCAGCGCCAGCTGATAGGCACAGTAGGGACCGGCCAGGACATTGGTCAGGTCGAGGACGCGAATACCGGAAAGCAGTTCTGTCATGGCATCAGGGATCGATCAGGCATCGCCGGGCACATGCTCCGGTCCGCGCCGACGACGATGCTCGATGAAGGCCCAGATATGCGGGCCGGCGAGACCGATGAAGGCGAGCGTCAGCAGTGTCAGCGACAGTTTGTGGGTGTAGAACACGGACCAGTCGCCATTCGAGATAGTCATCGCCCGGCGGAACTGGGTTTCGGCGAGCGGCCCAAGGATCATGCCGATGATGACAGGCGCGGTCGGAAAATCGAACCGCCGCATCAGGAAACCGGCGGCCCCCAGCAGATAGAGGATGACGAGGTCGATGGGCGATTGCGAAATGCCATAGGTGCCGACCGTGGCGAACACCAGGATGCCGGCATAGAGCTGCGGCGCCGGGATTTTCAGCAGCCGCACCCACAGCCCGATCAGCGGCAGGTTGAGGATGACCAGGATGACGTTGGCGATGAACAGGCTGGCGATCAGCCCCCAGACGAGGTCGCCCTGGGTCGTCAAAAGCAGTGGTCCGGGATTGATGCCGTAGCTCTGGAACGCCGACAGCATGATCGCCGCCGTCGCCGAGGTCGGCAGGCCAAGCGTCAGCATCGGCACCAGCACGCCGGCTGCGGACGCATTGTTGGCGGCCTCGGGGCCGGCAACGCCTTCGATGGCGCCGACCGTGCCGAACTCCTGCTTGTGCTTCGACAGCTTCTTTTCGATGGCATAGGACAGGAAAGTCGGGATTTCGGCGCCGCCCGCCGGCATGGCGCCGATCGGGAAGCCGATCGCGGCGCCGCGTAGCCAGGGTTTCCACGAACGCCCCCACTCGGCCGCCGTCATGTAGAGCGAGCCCTTCAGCGGCACGATCTCGTCCTTGCCGGCATAGCGGCGCGAGGCCATGTACAGCGTCTCGCCGACCGCAAACAGGCCAACGGCGGCGATGATGACGTCGACGCCGTCGAGCAGTTCGGTCATGCCGAAGGTGAAGCGCGGCTGGCCGGTCTGCAGGTCGACGCCGATCATGCCGATGACGAAGCCTGCGAACAGGCTGGTCAGGCCGCGAACGGAAGACGAGCCGAGCACCGCCGAGACGGTGATGAAGGCCAGCACCATCAGCGAGAAATATTCGGCCGGACCGAAGGCCAGCGCGAATTTGACCACCACCGGCGCCAGGAAAGCGACGCCCATCGTGCCGATCGTGCCGGCGACGAACGAGCCGATCGCCGAAGTGGCGAGGGCTGCACCGCCGCGGCCGGAACGCGCCATCCTGTTGCCTTCCAGCGCGGTGACGATGGTGGCGCTTTCGCCGGGCGTGTTGAGCAGGATCGACGTCGTCGAGCCGCCGTACATGGCGCCGTAATAGATGCCGGCAAACAGGATGAAGGATGCCTCCGGCGCCACCTGATAGGTGATCGGCAAAAGCAGCGCGATGGTCAGCGCCGGCCCAAGACCGGGCAGCACACCGATGGCGGTACCAAGCGTGGTGCCGAGCAGGCACCACAGAAGGTTGACCGGGGTGAAGGCGACCGAGAAGCCATGTGCCAGATGTCCGAGCGTTTCCATGGCGTCAGCCCCTCAACATGGTGATGAACGCATCGATGACCGTGTTCAGCTGGTTCTCGATGAAACCGGCACCGATGTTGACGCCGAGCGCCCTGGCGAAGCCGAAATAGGCGGCCAGCGCCAGGATAAGGCCGAGCACGACGTCCCGCAGCGTACGCTTGCTGCCGAAGCCGTAGCAGACGAGCACGAACATGATGACGGATGCCGCCGTGAAGCCGAGCGGTTGGATGAGCAGCAGATTGGCGATCAGGCCGATAACGACGAAGCCCATTGCCTTCCAGTCGGTCGGCGTCTCCTTTTCCTCCTCCGGCTGCCAGCCGCCGCGAAGCGCGGCAAGGATGAGCAACAGCGAAAGTACCACCAGGCCAACCATGGTAAGGTAGGGAAAGACGGTCGGGCCGACCTTGGAGTAGAGCGGCGACACCGGGATCGCCAGCGTCTGCCAGGCGACGGCGCCGGCGCAGGCCAGGAGCCCGATGCCTATCAACAATTCCGGCACGGCAAGCCGCGACGGCGCCGCCTGCTGGTCGCTGGTGCTCATGATTGTCCTCCCCAGGAGAGCTGGCCAAGTATGGTTGGCGGAAATGCCCGGCGCCGCATGCTTGCTCCCCACCGCAGGGTCATGCCGGCTTGCATTTCATGCGAGAAGGGGCGACCTGCGCCGCCCCTATGACGATGGATCAGGCGAGCCCGAGATCCTTCAGGATCGCCTCGATGCGGGCTGAATCCTCGGTGACGAACTTCGCATAGTCGTCGCCGGTGAGCAGGATCGGCGTCCAGTTGCGGTTCTTGCATTCGGTCGCCCACGCGTCGCTCTTGGCCATGGTCTCGATCAGGGTGATCATCGCTGCCTTGTCGGCGTCGGAAATACCCGGCGGTGCGAAGACGCCGCGCCAGTTGAACAGTTCGACATCGATGCCGGCCTCCTTCAGCGTCGGCGCATCGATGCCGTCCTGGCGCTTGTCTGCCGAGATGGCGAGCAGCCGCAGCGCGCCCGCCTTGACCTGCTCGGAGAACTCGCCAAAGCCGGAGATGCCGGCCGCGACCTGGTTGCCGAGCAGCGCCGACAACGCCTCACCGCCGCCGGCGAACGGCACGTAGGACAGGTTTGTCGCCGGCACGCCGACAGTCTTGGCAATCAGGCCGAACAGGATGTGATCGGAACCGCCTGCGGAGCCGCCGGCGACAGGAACCTTTGTCGGATCGGCCTTGAGCGCGGCGACGAAATCAGCGGCCGTCTTGAACGGCGACTCCGCCGGCACGACCAAGGCCTCGAACTCGCCGGTAAGGCGGGCGATCGGGGTGACCTGCGTCAGATTGTTGGCGGCCTTGTTGGCAATGATGGCGCCAACCATGACCATGCCGGCAACCATCAGGGAATTGCCTTTGCCGTTCCACTGGCTGATGAATTGCGGCAGCCCGACAGTCCCGCCGGCGCCGCCGACATTGGTGATCTGCGAACCCGAGATGAGCTTTTCACTGCGCAGCACCTGGTCGATCGTGCGCGCCGTCTGGTCCCAGCCACCACCCGGTGCGGCAGGCACGAAGAGCTGTATCTGGGGCGCGCCTTCGGCCAAAGCGGGAGAAAGATGCGACGTCATCAGCCCGGCACCCACGGCTGCGGTGCTCATCAAAAATCTGCGTCTGTCCAGCATGGGATTCCTCCAAATCACGACACCTCCTCCGGTGCCCGCCAAAACGCGCCTGCATCCAGACCCGTCATCGATTTCAAGCAGATGTTACGGAGTTCTGTCAACGGAAACGATATTCTACTGGACAGAACGATTTGGCGGCGCGACACAGTCGCGTCGCTCGGCTTTCTTCAAACTGGAACCGCCATGGATTCGCCAAGCAAATCGGCAGATGCGGAAATCGACCGCGCCGAAGGTGTTGCAGCACTCGATCGGGCGATTGCCATCCTCGATGCCTTCAGCACGGAGGACCGGTCGCTCAGCCTAGCCGAAATCGCGGCGCGCACCGGCCTCTACAAGAGCACCATCCTGCGGCTTGCGAATTCCCTTTTGCGCGGACGATTGCTCGAGCGCCTCGACAATGGGCGCTACCGCGTCGGACCCGCGACGTTTCGGCTCGGTGCGCTCTACCAGCGTTCGGTCGTGGCGGTCGACATCCTGCTGCCGATCATGCGCGATCTTTCCGAGCGAAGCTGGGAAAGCGTTGCCTTCTACGTTCGCTCGGGCGATGTCCGCACCTGTCTTTACCGCGTCGAATCCAAGCACCCGATCCGCTACACGATACGCGAAGGCGACGTATTGCCTTTGCTGCTCGGCTCGGGCGGCCGCGTGCTCGCAGCGTTTTCGGGCCAGCAGGGCGAACCCTACGAGACCATCCGCAAGACCTGCAACTGTCTCGCCGTCGGCGACCGCGACCCCGAGACCGGGGGCGTGTCGGCGCCGGTATTCGGGCCAGGGGGCGTCCTGCTCGGCGCCTTGACCCTGGCTGGACCAAGCACGCGCGTCGACGCGGCCTTTCTGCAGCGCATGAAGCGTCCGCTGCTCGAGGCAGCGGCCCGCGCCACCCGCGCCTTCGGCGAGGACGCCTCAATGCTCGAGCAGGCAAGCCTGGCAGCGGACGCCCTGCCGTAGAATGCGGCCTGATTGGAAGGCTCGCCCAGTTCAACTTGACCAGAACCACACGGCGGTTCTTGGCGCGGCCCGCTTCGTCATCGTTGCTGGCGACAGGTGCCATCATGCCGGCGCCCGCAGCGGTCAGCCGCGCCGCTCAGGTCACCGCGCCAGCAGGATAGTCGGAGCGTCGTGATAGGTGGTCTTTACCACTTCCCGGTAACCGCACTTGGCAGCCACCCTCAGCGAAGCGCCATTTTCCGGATCGATGATACAGACGGTCTTCTCGCGCCCGAAAATCACTTCGCCCCATGCCAGGACGCGGCCAACCACCTCGGTGGCGAAGCCCGCCCCGTGCACGGCCGGAACCAGCGCCCACCCGGCCTCGGGAATGCCTTCGATCGATGGTTCCATGTCGCGCTTCAGATCGTGAAACCCGGCCTCGCCGATGAAGCGCCCGGTCGCCTTCTCCTCGATCGCCCAGAAGCCATAGCCAAGCAACGACCACAGGCCGGCGTGACGCAGGAAGCGCATCCAGCTTTCTTCGCGCGTGCGCGGCTTGCCGCCGATGAAGCGGGTGACGACGGGATCGGTCCACATCGCGGCATAGGTGTCGAAATCATCCAGGCGGTGTGCCCGCAGGATGGTTCGCTTCGTTTCGATGACAGGAGCACTGGTCGCTTGCGGATTGTTCATGGGATCTGCCTCGCACGGATCGCCAGCGCTTAGCAAATCGCCGGTGCTGCGCAAGGGGCCAGGGCAACACGGCCCATCATCCAGGCGCCGCTATGGGAATTTTGCGCGACGATGTTATTTTTCACCGCAGGCTGATTCAACACCCGCCAGCGCGACCTTTTTTCAGGCGCGCATTGGTGGCGTCAAACCCAGGGAAAAGAGCATGGATACCACCGATCTTGTGCTTGCGATCTTCCATCATCTGCTGGTGTTTTCGCTGGCGGGGATCATCGGCGCCGAATTCGTCCTGATCCGCGGCGATCTGGGTGCTGCGACGCTCAAGAGGCTCGCCGGCATCGACCGCCATTACGGCGTCATCGCCGCGCTGATCATCGTCGTCGGCATCGGCCGCGTCTTCTATGGCCTCAAGGGCTGGGAATTCTACGTCTACAACTGGGTGTTCTGGGCCAAGATAGCGGCGTTCGGCGCTGTCGGCCTGCTGTCGATCATCCCGACCGTCCGCTTCATATCCTGGAACAGGCAGGCGAGCGGCAATGCCTCGTTCCAGGTGCCGGCGACCGAACTTGCGTCCGTGAAGACCTATATCCGCGCCGAAGCTTTCATCTTCCTGCTCATCCCGGTCTTCGCCGCGGCGATGGCGCGCGGCTACGGCTACTAGGGTGGCGATCACCCTCCGACATTATCCACCCATCGAGTGCGGATGTTTGCGGATATCGGCAGTTTGCCGCCCAGTTGCTATTTGCTAGCTTGCCCTAGTTGTTGCTTCATGCGCAGCCGGTGTTGAGAGGAGATCCGCGCGGCGTTGGAGATTCATATCCCGGGAGGAGATCACGATGAGAAGATTTGTCGCCGCTCTGGCTGCTGCCGCGGCCGTCACGCTTTATGGGTTCGCGGCCAGCGCGCAGACCTATCCTGAACGAACCATCACCGTTGTGGTACCGTTTGCCGCCGGCGGTCCGACCGACACGGTCACGCGCCTCGTCGCCGAAGCGATGTCGAAGGATCTCGGCCAGCAGGTCATCGTCGAGAATGTCGGCGGCGCCGGCGGAACGCTGGGTGCCGGCCGCGTCGCCAACGCCGAGCCTGACGGCTATACGCTGCTGCTCCATCATATCGGCATGGCGACAAGTGCGACGCTGTACAGAAAGCTCGCCTACGACACGCTGAACGCCTTCGAATATGTCGGCCTCGTCACCGAGGTGCCGATGACCATCGTCGGCCGCAAGGACCTGGAGCCGACCGATCTCAAGGGGTTGGTGGAGTACGCCAAGGCCAACAAGGATTCCATAACCGTCGCCAATGCCGGCATCGGTGCGGCCTCGCATCTGTGCGGCATGCTGTTCATGAGCGCCATCAAGACGCCGCTGGTCACCGTGCCCTACAAGGGCACCGGCCCGGCCATGACCGATCTCCTCGGCGGTCAGGTCGACATCATGTGCGACCAGACGACCAACACCACCAAGCAGATCCAGGGCGGCACCATCAAGGCCTATGCCGTCACCTCGCCGGAGCGCCTCGATGTGCTGAAAGACGTCCCGACGACGGTGGAAGGCGGCCTTCCCGAAGTGCAGGTCGGCATCTGGCACGGTCTCTATGCACCCAAGGGCACACCGGCCGGGATCACCGAACGCCTGTCGAAATCGCTTCAGGTCGCGCTGAAGGACCAGAACGTCGCGGCCCGCTTCGCCGAACTCGGCACCAAGCCATCGCCCGAGGCCGATGCGACGCCCGCCGCACTGAAGGCCAAGCTGGAAAGTGAGATCGCGCGCTGGAAGCCGATCATCGAAGCCGCCGGCCAGTATGCCGACTGAGGTTTGAACAGGGGCGCCACCGGCGCCCCTGTTCGCTCGGCATCCGCTACGCACCGCGGCTTGGGAGAACCATCATGAAACCTTTCGCGATCGACAGGGCCAACGGCCTGTGCGCCGCCCTGTTCATCGGTTTCGGCGCATGGTTCGCGCTGCAATCGCTCGGCCTCGAAATCGGCACCGCGTTGCGCATGGGGCCAGGCTATTTTCCGCTGGTCCTGGCGATCGTGCTGGTCCTGCTTGGCGCCGTCATTCTCGTCCAGGCTGTACGCGTCGAGGGCGAAGCGGTCGGGCATATTGCGTGGCGCGGCATGCTGCTCATCCTGCCTGCTCCGATCTTCTTCGGCCTGACGGTGCGCGGCCTCGGATTCATCCCGTCGATCTTCCTGACGGCGCTGATCGCGTCGTTTGCCAGCCGCTGCATGAAGCCGTTGACCGCGCTCGTGCTGTCGGCCGGCCTGACATTGTTTGCATTCCTTGTCTTCAGCTACGCGCTCGGCCTGCCGTTCCGCCGCTTCGGCCCGTGGCTGGCCCCGTGGTTGGTGTCGTAAGGCGATGAGCATGGATCTGCTCGACAACCTTGCGCTCGGCTTTTCGACGGCGACGTCGCTGACCAACCTCGGTTTCTGCCTGATCGGCGTCCTTCTCGGCACGCTGATCGGCGTCCTGCCCGGCATCGGCGCCACCGCGACCATCGCCATGCTTTTGCCCATCACCTTCCAGATCGGCGACCCGGTTTCCTCCCTCATCATGCTCGCCGGCATCTATTACGGTGCGCAATATGGCGGCTCGACCACCGCCATTCTCATCAACATGCCCGGCGAATCCTCGTCCGCCGTCACCGCGATCGACGGCTACCAGATGGCCAGGAACGGCCGCGCCGGGGCGGCCCTCGCGATCGCGGCCATCGGCTCGTTCTTTGCCGGCACCGTTTCGACGTTCCTCGTCGCCATCTTTGCCCCGCCGCTGACGGCGATCGCGCTGAAATTCGGCGCGGCCGAGTATTTTTCGCTGATGATCGTCGGCCTGGTTTCGTCCGTCGCGCTCGCCCACGGCTCGATCGTCAAGGCGCTGGCCATGGTCGTGCTCGGCCTGCTGCTCGGCGTTGTCGGCACCGACATTTACACCGGCACGCCGCGCTTCACGCTTGGAATCCGGGAATATGCCGACGGGTTGAATTTCGTTGCGGTGGCGGTCGGTGTCTTTGGCATCGCCGAGATCCTGCGCAACCTCGAAAACGAGGATGAGCGCTCCGTGATGATCCGCAAGGTCACCGGCCTTATGCCGACCCGCGAGGACTTTCGGCGCATGGCAGCGCCCATCGTGCGCGGAACGATCATCGGTTCAGCGCTCGGCATCCTGCCGGGAGGCGGCGCGATCCTGGCAGCCTTTGCCTCCTACACGGTCGAAAAACGCGTCTCGAAAAACCCGAAGGAGTTCGGCAAGGGCGCCATCGAAGGCGTCGCCGGACCGGAATCGGCAAACAATGCCGGTGCGCAGACTTCCTTCATCCCGATGCTGACGCTGGGCATTCCGGCCAACCCTGTCATGGCGCTGATGATCGGCGCCATGATCATCCAGGGCATCGTGCCCGGCCCCAATGTCGCGACCGAACAGCCGGCGCTGTTCTGGGGCATCATCGCCTCGATGTGGATCGGCAATCTGATGCTGATCATCCTCAACCTGCCGCTGATCGGGCTTTGGGTGAAGCTGCTGACGATCCCCTATTACGTGCTTTTCCCGATCATCATGGCGTTCTGCTCGATCGGCGTCTACAGCGTCAACAGCAACGTCTATGATCTCTACGCCGTCGCCTTCTTCGGCTTCCTCGGCTACCTCCTGACCAAGCTGCGCTGCGAACCGGCACCGCTGCTGCTCGGCTTCGTGCTCGGCCCGCTGCTCGAGGAAAATCTGCGCCGCGCCATGATTCTCTCGCGCGGCGACCCGAGCACCTTCGTGACCAGACCGATCAGCGCCGGCCTGCTGCTCATAGCGCTCGCCGTGCTCGCCGTCGTCTTCCTGCCGGCGGTCAAGAAAAAGCGCGAAGAGGTGTTTGTGGAGGAGAGTTGAATTACGCCGCCGTTCCGCCTCGGTCCTGAACCTCTTCGACCGGGTCGAGCGGTGCGATCGGCACCAGCGGTGCCGGCACATCGGTCGTCTTGACCTCGGCCTTGCAGATGTCGGCGATGACGCAGGCCGGGCAATCCGGCTTGCGCGCCTTGCAGACGTAGCGGCCATGCAGGATCAGCCAGTGATGTGCATGGCGCATATATTCGTCCGGAATGATCTTCAACAATCCCTGCTCGACCTGTTCCGGCGTCTTGCCGGGCGCTAATCCGAGCCGGTTGCCTATGCGAAGAATGTGCGTGTCGACCGCCATCGTGTGCTGGCCGAAGGCCATGTTGAGCACGACATTGGCGGTCTTGCGCCCGACCCCGGGCAGCTTGACCAATTCATCTCGATTATCGGGTACCTCGCCGCCATGGTCGCGGATCAGCGCCTGCGACAGCGCAATCAAATTCTTCGCCTTGTTGCGCCACAGCCCGATGGTGCGGATATATTCGCCGACCCTTGCTTCCCCCAGCGCCAGCATCTTGTGCGGCGTATCGGCGGCCCTGAACAGCGCCCGCGTCGCCTTGTTGACGCCTACATCCGTCGCTTGCGCCGACAGCACCACCGCGACCAGCAGCGTGAAGGCGTTGACATGTTCGAGCTCGCCCTTCGGCTCGGGCCGCTGGACGGAAAAGCGCCGGAATATCTCTTTCACTTCGGCCGGGCTGTAGCGTAACGCGCTTCGCGCCGGCCGCGGGCGCGGCTTTGCGTTCGAACCATCGCGTCGTGCGGGCAACGGCTCTTTTTTGGACAGGGAAGAATCTTTGGACTTGGGGCTTGCCATTTCCCTCCTATAATATCCCCTCATGAGCGACACAAACGCCTCGTTTCAGGCCGACGAGCCATTCTTTCAGGCGCTACTGACCCCGCACCGGTCTCTGGGCCGGACAGGCTTCTTCGTCCTGATGGGCGCGCTGCTGTTCGGCTGGCTGGTGACAGGCGCGTTTTTCCTGTCGCGCGGCGCCTGGCCGGTGTTCGGCTTCTTCGGCCTCGACGTGGCCGCCGTCTACATCGCCTTTCGCATCAACTATCGTGCCGCTCGCGCACGCGAAGAAGTCTCGGTTTCGCGCACCAGCCTCGACATCCGCAAGACAGCCCCCTCGGGGAAATCGGAAGCGCATCGCTTCAATCCGTTCTGGGCGCGGTTTTCGGTGGCCCGTCACGCCGAGATCGGCATCACAGGCATGACGGTGCAAGGTGAAGGCCAGAACGTGCCGATCGGATCGTTCCTGGACCCCGATTCCCGCGAGAGTTTTGCCACCGCCTTTTCGCGCGCGCTGGCGCCCGCCAAGACACGCTGAGGCAGCCGCGAGCGATTCCTGGGCTCGAATCCGGTGCCTATCCGGGTATGCGCCGCAAGAAGGCAAGTTTCGGGTGGCGATCGACGCCCCGAGGGGCGATATTCCGGCTCAAGGAGACAGTTCCATGAGCACACACACCGCAGTCCTCAAAAAGGACATCACGCCTGAGGGCAGCGATTATGAGATCGTGCGCCGTGCCATCGAGAAGATCAGTCTCGACTATCGCGATCAGCCTTCCCTCGAAGAGCTGGCCGAGGAGGTCGGCGAGACGCCGACCGGCCTGCAAAAACTCTTCACCCGCTGGGCCGGCCTGTCGCCCAAGGCCTTCCTGCAGGCGGTGACACTGGACCATGCGCGCAGGCTGCTCGATTCCGGCATGCCTCTGCTCGAGACCTCATTCGAACTGGGCATGTCCGGCCCCGGCCGGCTGCATGACCTGTTCGTCACGCACGAGGCGATGTCGCCGGGCGACTACAAGACACGCGGCGCCGGGCTCACCATTCGCTACGGCTTCCATTCCTCGCCGTTCGGCACCGCCCTGATCATGGCCACCGAGCGCGGGCTCGCCGGCCTCGCCTTCAGCGACCCCGGCGAGGAACGCGCCGCCTTCGCCGACATGTCCAGCCGCTGGCCGAACGCCATCTACGTCGAGGACATGACTGCCACCGGCCCCTATGCCGCCCGTATCTTCGACCCGACGCTGTGGCGCCCCGACCAGCCGCTGCATGTCGTCATGATCGGCACCGACTTCCAGGTTCGCGTCTGGGAGGCGCTGCTCAAGATCCCGATGGGCAAGGCCCGCACCTATTCCTCGATTGCGGCCAGCATCGGCGCACCGTCCGCCAGCCGTGCGGTCGGTGCGGCCAACGGCGCCAATCCGCTCTCTTTCGTGGTGCCTTGTCACCGCGCCATCGGCAAATCAGGCGACCTCACCGGTTATCATTGGGGCCTGACCCGCAAGCGCGCCATTCTGGGTTGGGAAGCCGGGCAGGTATCGTAATATCGATTTTTCTCGATATTGCGAAGAAAAACATGGTTCTATCGGCGCTATCAAGTATAAGCGCTATTTACGCTGTGGTTCCGCTTTTGCAACCGAGGGCAACCTCCGGTTCCTGTAGTTGTTATTTTTGAGGCGTTATTTTAGGTAACTCTAAATTAACCACGATAAAGTGATGATGCTCTCATATTAATCCGGACGATCCGGCTTGATAGGAGGTCTCGATGACATTGTTTCGCGCCGCCTGCGGCGCAGCTCTGCTGGTTGCCAGCGTCGACGAGGCCGCGTTGGCCACGACGCAGAATGTCATCTTCAACGGCACGATCGCGCCCACCTGCACGCTGGTCGTTGCCACCAACGGTACGATGACGGCCAGTCCCGATCTCCAGTCCCTGAGCTCCCACAACAGCGGCGGCTCGGCTGGAACCGTGACGCTGACGACGACCGGAGGTGTGTCGCTGAGCGTCGACCCGGTCACCACCATGACGGTGCCATCCGCCGACAGCACGTCGACGACCTGGACACCCACCTACTCCGCCGCCGGCGCGCATTCCATCGTCGAGACCGGCTCGACAACCAGCATCACCACCCCCGGCGCAGATCTCGTCTCGGTTCACCTTGCCGGAACCAAGGGCGGCAGCAATCGCTTCGCCAACGGCAATTATCAGGCAACGGTAACGCTGCGCTGCGAATGACGCGAGCGAAGGAGGGGTCGTGAAACATGCTCGAATCCTGGCGACGGCGTTGGCCGTCGGATTGGCGCCCGTTGCCGCCAAGGCTCAGTCGATGTCGCCGATGCGTGGCGAGATCAACAGCTTCACCGACGTCTTTGCGGTTCGCGTCTTCCCCGCCAATCCCTACGACCGCAACATCCGGGTCGAAATTCACGTCTACGATCAGGATTTCCAGCCGGTAGATGCCAGGGTCTCTCCAAATGTCTTCCAACTGGCCTCCCAGGCCTCCCGTTCTGTCCTTGTGGTTGTGCCTTTCGGCGGCGCTGCCGAGCGTAAAGTGCGTATCTGTACCGAAAGCATCCCCTTTCCCAATCAACAGACGCAGATAAGGGCACAGATATGCGGAAAGTTTTTTGGGCGCCGCAAGTCCTGACACTGGCGCTCGCGGCTGTTTGGGCGGGTGCCTCGCCGGCCGGGGCCGAGGACGTCTACAACCTCAACCAGAACGAAAGCGGCTTCAACCTGCCCGGCGTCACCTTGCCCCAGGGCCAGGACGAGGTCCATGCCGCGGATGGCACCACTTGCCGTTCCGCCGTCTCCGGCTCCGGCGCCTATGTCGATCTCGGCGTCATCAGAGGCAACAGCCAGTCCGACAATGATGTCGCCACTTACGGCCGCGTGGTGATCCCCATCGGGCGTACGCCCAAGCGCGTCGATTGCAGCCGTCTCTACGAGCTTGAGGTCGAGCGCCTTCAGCTGGAGCTGAAGCTCCTCAAAATGGGCCTCGGCACCGACGGCCAGACGGCGAGTATTGCCGCCACCGCTCCCGCGACCGCATCACCGGGGTGGGCCAACGAAGGCTGGAGCATCAGAACCGGAAATGGCGATGGCAAGAAAAAGAAGAAGCAGTAGCCGCGCGCTGTTTGCGATGGCGGCACTTGCCGGTTCCTGCCTTCCGATGCAGGCGGCGATCATCGGCACCTGCACCATCATGGTCGGGGCGTCCGGAACGATGAAGGCCAGTCCCGCCATCAGCATACTGGGCTCCAAACAGGCAGGCGGATCGAGCGCCAGCGCCACCGTGGTGGCAAGCTCCCTGTTATGCTCAATACTCAACCTGCTTGACTGCTATTCGGTTTCGGCGCCGGCGCCTGCCGCATTCTCGTCCGCGCCGAGCGGCGGTGGCACCAACGTGACGTTCGCTTCGGTCTTCCGCCTCGATGGCTCGGGGGCCGATGTCAACGGAAGTGTGCCGCAGAGGGTTGCCAACGGCACCCACGCGATGCAGGTCGACCTCACCGCCACCAAGTCGAGCGGTATCTTTCCCGCCGGCAACTATCAGGGCACGGTCACCGTGCGCTGCGAATAAGGCCGCGACAACTCAAATCGGGCTGGACCATGCGCGTGGTCTGGCAAGCTGCGGCCTTACAGGTTAGCTTCCACGCAATCGGAACGATCTGCGTTCGCCCGGACGCACGAAGACGCTCCGGCATTTTGAATTTGCGTTGCCAGGAGGCCCTGCTTGATTATCGTCATCGGCTCGATCAACCTCGACCTTATCGCCAAGGTCGACCGCTTGCCGAGCCCCGGCGAGACGGTGGGCGGCTCGGCCTTCACCACCGCGCCCGGGGGCAAGGGCGCCAACCAGGCCCTGGCCGCCGCACGCGCCGGCGCCTCGGTGCGCATGGTCGGCGCCGTCGGCAGGGACAGCTTCGCCGCCGAGGCACTGGCATTGCTGCGCGACGGCAAGGTCGACCTGTCCGGCGTTGCCGAGACTCACGCCTCGACCGGCACGGCACTGATCATGGTCGCCGACGACGGCGAGAACATCATCGCCGTGGTGCCGGGCGCCAACGCTTCCGTGGTGCCCGGCGATCTCTCCAAGGCCTTTCTGAAAAAAGGCGACGTCGTGCTGCTGCAAAATGAGATTCCGCTGGCCACCGTCGATGCCGCCCTCGACCAGGCAAGGGCGGCCGGCGCCATCACGGTGCTCAACACAGCACCTTTCCAGGCGCAAGCAGCCGGCTTTCTCGGCAAGGCCGACTATGTCGTCGCCAACGAAACCGAGTTCGACCTGTATGGCGAAGCGCTGTCGCTGCAAGGCCGCGATCGGGCGGTGCGCATGCGCGACTTTGCCGGAAAGACCGGCCGCACCGTCGTCGTCACGCTCGGCGGCGATGGCGTGATGGCGGCGACACCGACCGAGTTCCTGGCCGTTGCTGCGCGCAAGATCGTCCCCGTCGACACGGTCGGCGCCGGCGATACGTTCTGCGGCTATTTCGCCGCCAGCCTGTCGTCGGGCCTCACGCTCGAACAGGCGCTGGCGCGCGCCGGCGCGGCCGGCTCGCTGGCCTGCCTGAAACCTGGCGCCCAACCGGCGATCCCGCTCGCCAAAGACGTCGATCAGGCGCTGCAGGAAACCCATTAAAATGCTGCGTCCTCAAACAAAACATGCCGTGCCACCGGCAGGCGACATCTGCCGCCTGTCCGCAGTCGAACTCGCCGGCGCGATCCGGGAGAGGGAGCTTTGCGTGCGCGAGGTGGTGGCGGCATTCCTCGACCGCATCGAGGCGGTCAATCCGCTGGTCAACGCCATCGTCTCCTTGCGCGATCGCGCCGATATCCTGCGCGAAGCCGATGCGGCCGATGCCAGCCCAACGCGAGCCAAAACCAACCCGCTCTTCGGCCTGCCGATGGCCATCAAGGACCTCGCCTCGACCACGGGCCTCAGGACCTCTTTCGGCTCGCCGATCTTCGCCGATTTCGTGCCGCAGGAGGACGATTTCTTCGTCGAGCGCATCCGCAATGCCGGCGCCATTATCATCGGCAAGACCAACGTCCCCGAATTCGGGCTTGGTTCCAACACCTACAACGCCGTGTTCGGGCCGACGCTGAACGCCTTCGATCCGGCCCTGACCGCCGGAGGCTCGAGCGGCGGCGCGGCCGTTGCCCTGGCGCTCGACATGGTGCCCGTCGCCGATGGCAGCGACTTTGGCGGCTCGCTGCGCAACCCGGCCGCCTGGAACAATGTTTTTGGCTTCCGCCCGTCGCAAGGACTTGTTCCCGGCGGACCCGATTTCGAAGTCTTCCATGCGCAGATGGGCGTCGACGGGCCGATGGGCCGCAACGTCCGTGACATGGCACTGCTGCTCGATGTGCAGGCCGGTTACCACCCGCACGCGCCATTGTCCTACGAGAAACCCGGCTCGTTCCTCGAAGGGCTTGGAATACCCGCAACTGGTGGCCGCATCGCCTGGCTCGGTGATCTCGGCGGTCATCTGCCGGTTGAAACAGGCGTTCTCGGCCTGTGCGAGGCGGCACTTGGCCGCTTTGCGGAAGCGTCCTTCGCGACCGAGCCCCTGCTGCCGGATTTCGATTTCGAAGCGCTGTGGCAGGCCTTCGTGACGCTGCGCCAGGCCAGCAGCGGCTGCGCGCTCAAAACCCACTATGACGATCCCGCGAAGCGCCGCCTGCTCAAGCCGGAAGCCATCTGGGAAGTGGAGAACGCAACGCGGCTGACGGCGCCGCAGATCCGCGCCGCTTCGGTCATCCGCACGTCCTGGCATCGCACGCTGCTGTCGATCTTCGACCGCTATGATCTGATTGCGCTGCCGACAGCGCAGGTCTTCCCCTTCGACATCGATACGCATTGGCCGCGTGAGGTCGCCGGACGCACAATGGACAGCTATCACCGCTGGATGCAGGTTTCCGCCTTCGCGACCTTGGGCGGCTGCCCGGCGGCCAATGTGCCGGTCGGCTTCGACGATAGAGGGCGGCCGATGGGCATGCAGCTGATCGGCCGGCCACGCGGCGACCTTGCCGTGCTCAAGGCGGCGGCCGCCTATGAGGCAACACTGCCCTGGCCGGCCGGCGCCTGAATCGCACGCGTTGGCGGCCGCGGCGCTTCGCGCACCGGCTTGCATCGCTATCGCCGCCATGCATTGATTATCCTCAGCCGCGCCGCCTCGGCGGTATTCCTGGGGAAAAAGCATGTCGCTCGAACTCTACGCCGCCTATGTCCTCGCTTGCATCGTCATTATCCTGGTGCCCGGTCCGACGGTCACGCTGATCATTGCCAACAGCATCCGCCATGGCTCGCGCGCCGGCCTCGCCAACGTCGCCGGCACGCAGGCCGGGCTTGCCGTGATGATCGCCATCGTCGGCATCGGCCTCAACACGCTGATCGCAGGCATGGGCCACTGGTTCGAGTGGGTACGACTGATCGGCGCGGCCTATCTGATCTGGATGGGTGTGCAGATGTTCCGCTCCAAGGGCACGTTGAATGCCGATGGAACAGCGAGAAAGCCGCGCGGCGGCTTCTTCCTGCAGGGCCTGCTGGTGGCGCTGAGCAACCCCAAGACGCTGATTTTCTTCGGCGCCTTCTTTCCGCAGTTCATTTCGCCGCAAGGCAACTACTCGCTGCAGATCGCCGTCATGGGTCTGACCGCCATGATCTTCGCCGCCTTCTCGGATTCGACTTACGCGCTGGCCGCCGGCCGCGCCGGGCGCCTGCTGTCGGCCGGCCGCATCAAACTCCTGTCGAGGATCAGCGGCAGCTTCATGGTCGGCGGCGGCCTGTGGCTGGCGTTTTCGCGGTCGAAGTAAAGGCGGCCGAGCCGGCGCCGCAAGGAGTTGCAGCACCCTGGAATGGCAACAGATTGAAAGTGTGCTGTCCCACCACCACATGAATCTGGCTTGAGGGATTCATGTCTGTCTTTTGGACTTGGGATGGTTTGAAGAGGAACGCGCCTGGCGTGATCCTCTTTATTGGTGCGTTTGCGGTTATGATCATGTTGGCGGCAAACAAATGGATCAACGACGCCAGCCCGATCCGATCGGTCGACACAGTCGAGGCAAACGTCGAAAGTGTCCGGTTGGACCATGGCCGCGGCATATATCTGGTTTCTATCGAGAACGGTTCGTCTGTCCTTATCGATGACGATCACCCGCATCTGATCGGCTCGCGCACAAACATCGAACGCGTCACGCGCGACAATGGCTTCGTCTTCTACCGATTCGTGAATTGAATCATGGCAACAGTATCTTCTCTCAGAAACCGCCTGCTTCTGTTTCAGGCAGAATACCGAGACGCAGTCATTGGTGTCGTATTCTTCTGCGCACTGCCCCTGGCGGCGCTGATCCCGATTGCGATGAACCAGGACAATCCGGTTGTGGCAACTCAGAGTGTGATGGGCACTATCGAGTATGTGAGGTTAATGCCCATCAATCCGAAGATGGCTGCCGGGCGCGGGCTGTATTACACATACGATGTCCGCCTTGATGGCAACAGCGCGGTGACATCCATCGATGATGAAGTGGGGATGCCGCACCTTGTCGGTTCGGTCATCCCCATCGAGCGGCAACATCATAAGCGCGGCGGAGACACCTATCGGTTTCTCAATGAGTGAAGACGCGTGCTCACAAGTTCAGTTCTGTTCTGACGGTCAGTTAAGCCGCCCCAGCCTCTCCACCAGCAAGGCGAAAAACGCATCATGGTCGATGTCGCGCATCACCATGGCGTTCTTCGGCCGTTTGGTGACGCCCCACCAGTCGATCACGGTCATGCCCATGGTCAGTTCCGAGGCGGTTTCCACGCTGACGTTGCAGTTGCGGCCCTTGAACAGGTCCGGCTTCAACAGATAGGCGATGACGCAAGGATCGTGCAGCGGGCCACCGTCGGTGCCGTATTTCTCTTCATCGAAGCGCTCGAAGAACTCCAACATCTCCGCGGTGGCGGTGCCGACCCTGGTGCCCAGCGCGCGGAAGGCCTGCGTGCGCTTGGCGGTGGTCAGCGCCTTGTGGGTGACGTCGAGAGGCATCATGACGATCGGAATGCCGGATTTGAGCACGACATCTGCGGCCTGCGGGTCGACATAGATGTTGAATTCGGCGGTCGGTGTGACATTGCCGCCTTCGAAGAAGCCGCCGCCCATCAGCACGATTTCCTTGATGCGCGGTGCGATGCGCGGCTCGCGGATCAGCGCCAGCGCAATGTTGGTGAGCGGGCCGAGCGCGCAAAGCGTGATCGTGCCGCTTTCTTCGCTCATCAGCGTCTCGACGATGAAATCGACCGCGTACTGGTCCTGCAGCTTCATCGTCGGTTCGGGCAATTGCGGACCGTTGAGGCCGGTCTTGCCATGCACTTCCTCGGCGGTGACCAGTTCGCGCGTCAGGGGCCGGATGGCACCGGCATAGACCTTGATGTCCGGGCGGCCGGCCAGCTCGCAGATCTTGCGGGCATTCTTTTCGGTAAGCTTCAGCGGCACGTTGCCGGCAACGGCTGATATGCCGACGATCTCCAGTTCGGAGCTGCCGAGCGCCAGCAATATGGCGACGGCATCATCCTGGCCGGGATCCGTGTCGATGATGATCTTGCGTGACTGGGGCATTTCAATTCCTTGTTTGGCGAGGTCGTGGACTTGCATCGATCCGATCGGAACATCCAAATGACGCCGAAGCGGCCGCGAGCTGCCAGGCCGAACCGCTCGACCGGGGAAGACAATCCCGACCCGCGCGCTTTTCCTTGCATCTGCTCGCCGTTTCAAGCGCCATGTCTGTCATTCCTGTGAGTCCACGGCCTGGTCTTTTTGGGCGGGTCTGTTGACGGCTTGAACTTGGTCGCGGGGCGGACCATATCAAGGCCATCGGGAAAAATGCCATCTGGGTTTTTCCACTTTATGTCGCTCTTGAGAGGACAGTGTAACATGAGCCGAATGACGCCCTTTTCCAGCCCGCTTCTGCTTGGTTTCGACGCCATGGAAAAGACCCTGGAACGCCTGGCGAAGTCCGGTGACAGCTACCCTCCCTACAACATCGAACGCCTCAGCGGCGCCGACGGCAAAACCGAAAGGTTGCGCATCACATTGGCGGTCGCCGGTTTCGCCGAAAGCGATCTCGATGTCACCACGGAGGAAAACCAGTTGGTCGTGCGCGGCCGTCAGACCGACGACACCGAGCGCGAATTTCTTCATCGCGGCATCGCCGCGCGCCAGTTCCAGCGCTGTTTCGTGCTGGCCGACGGCATGCGGGTGATCGCAGCGGAGTTGAAGAACGGCCTTTTGGCGATCGACCTCGATCGGCCGGAGTCCGAACGGCTGGTACGGAAAATAAACATATCGGTGAAAGACTGATCTTTACCGATGGCTCTCATGCGGGATGGCCTTGAGCGGCGTCCTCGCGCCAAGGAGGCTTTGAAATGACCAGAACTGAAACTATCACCATGACCAATGGCGAATTCGCTCATCTCGGCGAGGGCTCGGTCGCTTATCTCAGAAAGGTCTCGAGCGACGAATTGCTCGGCCGTTTCCCCAATCTCGGCGAAATCGCTCCCGGCATGGAACTGTGGGCGCTGTTTGCAGCCAATGGCCAGCCGATCCTGCTTTCCGACGCGCGTGACCGCGCACTGGCCGGTGCCATGGAAAACGACCTGACCACGGTCGCCATCCACTAAGACCCAGCGCGCCGCCCTGTTAGGCGCGACCAGCAGGCTCAAACGCATAGGGCCGCCCGTGGCGGCCCTTGAAGTTCGTCTCACCAGAAAAATCAGGCCGCGTGCGAGGCCTGGGTGTCCGATAAAAGCGCGTGGATAGCCGCGGCGTCGCGCGTACCCCTGATCTTGGCCACCGTGTCGGCGTCACGCAGCACTCGCGCGATGCGCGACAGTGCCTTGAGGTGATCGGCACCCGCCCCTTCCGGCGCCAGCAGCAGAAACACCAGATCGACGGGCTGATCGTCCAGCGATTCGAAATCGACAGGCGTCTCCAGCCGGGCGAAAACACCTGCGATGCGCTTCACGCCGGCCAGCTTGCCGTGCGGGATGGCGATGCCGTTGCCGACGCCGGTCGAACCCAGCCGCTCACGCTGCAGGATGGTGTCGAACACCTCCCGCTCCGGAATGCCGGAAATCGCCGCCGCCCGTTCGGACAGCAATTGCAGCAGCTGCTTCTTGGAGTTCGCCTTCAACGCCGGCAATATCGCCGGAACGTTGATAAGATCGCTCAGATCCATGCTTGAAAATCCCTTGTTCGCCTGCCGTCACCAGTCCTCACCCCTCGTGCGGCCGGCTCTTATCCCAGTGCGACCTCGTCGTCACCGTGCGACCCTTGTCGTCACCGTGCGACCGTTGTCGTCACGCTTGTGCGACCTTGGTCGTCGACGGGTCGATCCAACCGATATTTCCATCGGGTCGGCGATAGACGATGTTGAGATGGTCGGTTCCCGCGTTGCGGAAGACGAAGACCGGGCTGTCCTTGGTGTCGAGCTCGATGACCGCCGACGCCACCGACATGGTCTTCAGCGTCATGGTTGATTCGGCGACGATGGCCGGCGCGAAATTCTCCGGAATGTCCTCGTCGTCATCGGCAAGCGGCGCCATCACCGTGTAGGCTATGTCGGTCGGTTGGCCGTTGGCGGCGCCCGAATTGTGCGATTTCAGCCGGCGCTTGTAGCGCCTCAGGCGGGTTTCCAGACGGTCCGCCGCCGCCTCGAAGGCAAGCGTCGGATCCTGGGCATCGCCGGTGGCCTGCAGCGAAGCGCCGGAATCCAGCCGGATCATGCAATCCGCCGAATAGCGCGAACCCGATTTGATGACCGTGACATGTCCGGCAAAGCCGCGATCGAAATATTTGCCGATCGCTTCGCCGACACGATCGTTGATGCGTGTCCGAAACGCATCGCCGATGTCCATGTGTTTTCCCGATATGCGCAGATTCATCTGAAAACTGACCTTCCTTGCTCAGGCTTCAAACTGGCCCGAGTTTATACTCGTGATCCGTGCGCACAAGCTTTGCGGCGTCACTTGCGCCGATTTTAAATCCAGACTTTCCGGTTGATCACAAGCCGCCCTTTGACCGTCCCGAGGCCAACGTCGTGACGGACCATCCGCATGCGGGCATCTAGCCCGTCTCATGCGGGCGGGCTTCTAGCCAGTTCACCGCGGCTTGTCAATGAAGTGCTGGCTTGTGGAAAATCGACCCGCCTCAGCGCCCGGCGCTGGCCATCGCACGTTTCTCGCGCCGGCGCTGCACCGAGGAGGGGATATTCATGCCTTCCCGGTACTTGGCGACCGTACGCCTTGCAATGTCGACGCCACTTTCGCGCAACATGTCGACGATTGCATCGTCGGAAAGCACGTCGACGGGCTTCTCCTCGTCGATCAACTGCTTGATGCGGTCACGCACGGCTTCCGAGGAGTGCGCATCGCCGCCGCCCGATGCGGCGATCGAGGCGGTGAAGAAGTAGCGAAGCTCGAACACGCCGCGCGGCGTCAGCATGTATTTATTGGCTGTGACCCGGCTGACGGTCGATTCGTGCATGCCGATGGCGTCGGCCACAGTGCGCAGATTGAGCGGCTTCAGCTGCCGCACGCCATGGACGAGGAAGGCGTCCTGCTGGCGAACGATTTCCGAGGCGACCTTGAGGATGGTCTTTGCCCGCTGGTCGAGGCTGCGCGTCAGCCAGTTGGCGTTCTGCAGGCATTCGGCCAGAAAATCCCTTTCCGCCTGGTTCTTGGCCTGCGGAGAGACCTGGGCGAAATAGATATGGTCGACCAACACCCGCGGCAGCGTTTCGGCATTGAGTTCGACCGTCCAGCTGCCGTCATTGGCCGCGCGCACCTCCACATCGGCGACGATCGCGTCGCTGGCGCCGCCCGAAAACGCCATGCCCGGCCGGGGATCGAGCGCCCGGATTTCGGCCAGCATGTCGAGCAGATCCTCCTCGTCGACACCGCAGATCCGTTTCAATGCGTGAAAATCGCGCCGTGCCAGGAGTTCGAGATTGGCGACCAGCGCCTTCATCGCCGGATCGAGCCGGCTCCGCACGGCAAGCTGCAGCGACAGGCATTCGGCCAGGTCGCGGGCAAACAGGCCGGCCGGCTCGAAGGTCTGACACACCGCCAGCACCTTCGCCACGGCGGCGGCATCCGCACCGAGACGAGCGGCGATCTCGGCCAGATCGGCACGCAGATAGCCGGTCTCGTCAAGGCCGTCGGCGAGGTCGGCGGCGATCAGACGTGCAGCCGGATCGGCGAAGGCTAGCGCTACCTGTTCACCGACATGGTCGCGCAGCGTGATCGCAGCAGTCGCCATGTCGCCGGCGTCAAACCACTCGGATGAGGAACCCGCGCCATTGCCGGAAGCCGATTTCCATTGCGCCGTCAGGTCGGGACCGAGCCGCTCGCTGGTGCCCGGGTCGTCGGGAAACAGGTTTTCCAGCGACGTGTCGAGCTTGTCCGAGATCGCCTCCGCGCTCCACTGCGTCTCGTTTTCGAACCAGTCGCCTTCGCGGGCGGCTTGCGGCTCCGCCTCGATCTTCTGCGCCTGGTCGCTGGCGGCATCGTCCTGCGGCTCGGCGCGCTCCAGCAGCGGATTGCGCTCGATTTCCTCGTCGATGAAATGCTCGAGTTCGACATGGGTGAACTGCAGCAGCCGAATCGACTGCATCAGTTGCGGCGTCATCACCAGCGACTGCGATTGTCGTAGCTGTAGTTTGGCCGCCAACGCCATGGTTCGGTTTCAAACGCCTCGTCTACGCATCCGGACTTCCGGAAAGGAATTTTGCAGCCGGCCATAGAAACTGGCCCGGCTTTTGCTTGTCAAGGCAATTGGTAGCAAAACTCGCTTACCGGAGCGTTATCTCGGAGCAAAATCGAGGAAAAAGCGCCGCGCGAACCGCAAAAATCGTGTCAGGAAACAAATTTCACGCTCAGAGGGTGAAACCCTCGCCGAGGTAAAGTCGCCGCACATCCGGGTTTGCCACCACTTCGTCGGCCCTTCCATGGGTCAGCACCTGGCCGGCATGGATGATGTAGGCGCGGTCGATGAGGCCGAGCGTTTCGCGCACATTGTGATCGGTGATGAGGACGCCGATGCCGCGCGCCGTGAGGTGGCGCACCAGTTGTTGAATATCCGCGACGGCGATCGGATCGATGCCGGCGAAAGGCTCGTCGAGCAGCATGTAGGCCGGACGCGTCGCCAGCGCTCGCGCGATTTCCAAGCGTCGCCGCTCGCCGCCCGAAAGCGACATGGATGGCGCCTTGCGCAGATGGCTGATGTGGAATTCCTCGAGCAGTTCGTCGAGATTGCGCTCGCGCACCTTGCGGTCCTTTTCGACCACTTCCAGCACGGCGCGGATATTCTGCTCGACATTGAGGCCGCGGAAGATCGATGCTTCCTGCGGCAGATAGCCGATGCCGAGGCGTGCACGACGGTACATCGGCATCGACGTGACATCGAAGCCGTCGATCTCGATCGTGCCTTCATCCACCGGCACCAGGCCGGTAACCATATAGAAACAGGTCGTTTTGCCGGCGCCGTTGGGGCCGAGCAGTCCAACTGCCTCTCCGGCGCGCACGCCGATGGTGACGCCGCTGACGACCTTGCGGCCCTTGTAGCTCTTGGTCAGCCCCTTGGCGATCAGGGTTCCCTTGAACTTTCCCGCATCGACGGTCACCGTGGCCGGCGCCGAAAGCTTGCCGGCGGCCCGTCCCGGAAGACGCGCCGTCAGCGACGACAGGCTGGCCATCAGGGGTTCGTCGCTCCCGATTTCGGCGGCGGCGTGATCGACATCTGGACACGTTGCCCAGCGCATGGATCCACCTGAGCCAGCCCGCTTTTCATCTGCACGGTAAGTTTGCAGCCCACCAGAACGTTGTCGTTTTGCGACAGAACGACCTTTTTGCCCGAAAGCACCAGCACCTGGCTCTTCATATCGAAGCTGCCTTGATCGCCGGTCGCGATCTGCGCATCCGACTTGATATAGACCTTGTCGGAGATCTCCAGGTGGTCGATGTTGGCCGAGCCCGTCATCGCCGCACCCGCGGCCTCCGTGCCCTTGGCAGCGGCGTTGGGGTCCTTGACGTAGTAGACCGTCATCTTGCCGGCCTTCATCAATGTCGGCCCCTGGACGACGCTGACATTGCCCGTGAAGATGGCGACACTGTCGGCCTGGCGGACTTCCAGCTTGTCGCTCTCGATCTGGATCGGCTTGTCGCCGGACAGTTTGAGGCCTGATTGACTGGTCGTCTGCGCCCATGACGGCACGAGTCCGAGCAGCAGCAACGCTGAAGTTGCAGCCGCGAGCCGCGTCGAACTACTGAGCCGCATTGGTTTCTCCGCTGTTTCCCTGTGCCGCCTTCAGGGCGGCGGAATCGATGTTGACGCGCACTTTGTTCTCGAAAACCAGAATCTTGCCATTGTCCTGGACCGACATCGTATCCGCCGTGATCCGCGACCCGCCACGGCTGACATCGACGGGATCTCCTGTCTTCATAGTGCCTTTGCCCATGTCGAGGAAGACCGATTTGAACTTGGCCTGCATGCCGTCGGTCGTGGTGATCGTCACGTCGCTGGTCAGGTTCATCGTATTGCCGTCGCGATCGTAGGTGCCGTGCGAGGCCTTGACCGCCGCCACATTGTCGGACGCGATCGGCACCTTGGCGTCGATGCCTTCCAGCTCGATGATACCTTGCGTGCTGACATCCTGAATGGCACGCAGCGCCGTCATCGAATAAGGCTGCTTCTGCTTGGTGAAACCGTTGAGCTTGGGATTGGCCATCACCAGCTTGCCGTTGGAAAAGGCAGTGCCTTCCGCCTGAATCTTCACCGAGACGGGTGCGGCGAGATAGGAATAGACCGGGAAAGCGACCGCTATCAGTGCTGCGGCCACCGGCACGGCAAATTTGAGAACGCGCACGCGGCGCGAATGACGCTGTGCACGGTCGAAAGCATCGCCGCGCGTCCGGCCGTCCGCCGGGGGAGCCAACACCGCCTCGGCGTCGGTCGGTTCAATCGGTCGCGCTAACATTCACTGCTTTCTTCTAACCCTGCCCGCCCTTGGGCACCGCCTATAGGTGGGACGCCGGCGCTTTCAAGCAAGCACAAGCCCACGAAAACTGCAAAAATGTGACAGCCGCCTTTGTACAGACGAAAACGAAGTCCGCACAACTGCGTGTTCTCCATAGCAGAAACAGACACGCGGCGTAAAATTTATCAGCCATCGGTCTCGTCGCCCGACCTGGTGGCGATTGCACGAATATGTGAGCAGACCGACGCCTGGAGAGGGCCCGACCCGGCCCCGTCGACTGCCGACGCGGATAGCCACCTCACGTCCAGGCGCCGACTTGTCTCGCCATGCGCAAAAGAGAACTGCTTCCAGATGGGAGGATCATGGTCTAAAAGCGTCTCCTCCCGCCGACTGAAAGGCTGACCATGGCACTGAGAGCCGACGACCTGATCGACCGCCGCCGTTTGCGGCGCAAGCTGACATTCTGGCGCGTCGTCGCCATAGGCATCATAGCCCTTGGGGTGATTGCGCTTTCAACCTGGTTCTATGGCGACGATTTCGGCGGCTCGACGGTCGACCATATTGCCAAGGTCAAGATCGAAGGCACGATCACCGAGGACGAGGAACTGATCAAGCGGCTGGAAACCATCCGTCTTTCATCGAAGGTGAAAGGCGTGATCCTGTCGATCGATTCGCCTGGCGGCACCACCGTTGGCGGTGAATCGATCTATGAAGAAGTGCGCAAGCTGGCCGCCGACAAGCCGGTGGTGGCGGAAGTCGGCACGCTCGCCGCATCGGCGGGCTATATGATCGCCAGTGCCGCAGATCACATCGTTGCCCGCAAGACCTCGATCGTCGGCTCGATCGGCGTGCTGATCCAGTATCCCGACGTCAGCGGCCTGATGGACAAACTCGGCGTCAAGCTGGAGGAGGTGAAATCCTCGCCGCTGAAAGCCGCGCCCTCTCCCTTCAAGCCGACCAATGACGACGAGCGCGCCATGGTTCGCAAGCTCATCCTCGACAGTTACAACTGGTTCGTCGACATCGTCGCCGAACGCCGCAAGATGAGCCGCGAACAAGCGCTGGTGCTTGCCGACGGCTCGATATTCACCGGTCGCCAGGGCGTTGCCAACGGGCTGATCGACGCCGTCGGTGGCGAGACCGTGGCGGTCGACTGGCTGGCGACCAAGGGCGTCGATGCCAAGCTCAAGGTCGTCGAGTGGAAGGATACCGAACGGCGCAGCGGCTTCCTGTTCTCGAAAGCGATGGCGCAAACGATCGGCAGTGCGCTCGGCCTGCCCGCCTACAGCAGCGACGTCATCCATGAACTCGGAGCCGACCGCTTGTTTCTTGACGGTCTCGTTTCCGTCTGGCACCCTTGAGAAGCCGTTTGGGGCAAGTGAAAAAAGCAAATAAAATCATCCTCATAATTTTGACCGCACTGCTTTCACGGGGACCCGTCTCATGATCAAGTCCGAACTTGTGCAGATTATTGCCACGCGCAATCCGCATCTTTTCCTGCGCGACGTCGAAAACATCGTCGGCGCGATCTTTGATGAAATCACCGACGCCCTTGCCGAAGGCAACCGGGTCGAGTTGCGTGGCTTCGGCGCTTTTTCGGTGAAAAATCGTCCCGCGCGCACCGGACGCAATCCGCGCACCGGCGAATCCGTCGAGGTCGAGGAGAAATGGGTGCCGTTCTTCAAGACCGGCAAGGAACTGCGTGAAAGGCTGAACGGCGGCAAGTAGGCGCGACGTCAGCGCCTGACGGCCTTTCGGACAGGCCAGCTTCCGACGGAAAACATCATGTTCAATCGCTTCATCCTCATCGCGATCTTCGTGCCCCTGGCGATCATCCTGATCGCACTCGCTGTCGCCAACCGCGAACTGGTCGCCTTCACGCTGGACCCGTTCAACCCCGGCAATCCGAAGCTGACCCTGACTTTGCCGCTGTTCATCTTCCTGTTCCTGGCGCTCGCCATCGGCATGATCGTCGGCAGTCTGGCTACGTGGGTCAAACAGGGTCGCTATCGCAAGCTGGCGCGCCAGCGCGGCGTCGAAGCCGAGAACCTGCGCCAGGCGGTCAGCCGTGCGCCGGCGGTATCACAAAGCCAGGCACCGGGGTCCGCCCAAGGGGCAGCATTGCCGAAGCCGACCGCTTGAGCCGCCAATCGGCGGTTTTGTCCTCACGGAGTTTTTCATGCTGACCATTTCGGCCGCAGAGGTCGACCATGCGCTGACCTTTCCCGGACTGGTCGAGACGCTGCGCATGGCGTTTCGCGACGGTGCGGTGCAGCCGGTCAGGCATCATCATACGATCGAGCGGCCCGATGGTGCCGCCTCCACACTGCTTTTGATGCCGGCCTGGACCGATCTCAACGCGGCCGGCACGTCGGCCGGCGGTCACGTCGGCGTCAAGATCGTCACCGTGTCGCCCGACAACAATGCCATCGGCAAGCCCGCGGTGATGGGGCTCTATCTTCTGCTCAACGGCGCCACCGGCGAACCCGAGGCCCTGATCGACGGCCAGCGGCTGACACAATGGCGCACCGCCTGTGCTTCGGCGCTTGCGGCCTCCTATCTCGCCCGCGACGATGCCTCGCGGCTGCTTGTGGTCGGCGCCGGCGCGCTGTCGCCCTTCCTCGCCAAGGCGCACTCGGCCGTGCGGCCCATCAAGACCATCCGCATCTGGAACCGCACCCCGGCCAATGCCGAGAAAGTCGCGGCCGATCTGTGCGCCCAGGGCTTCGCGGCCAGTGCGGCAAGCGATCTCGATACGGAGCTTGGGCAGGCCGACATCGTCTCCTCGGCGACGATCACGACCACGCCGTTGATCAAGGGCGCATTGTTGCGGCCGGGAACCCATGTCGACCTGGTCGGCGGCTTTACGCCGACGATGCGCGAGAGCGATGACGATGCGATCAGGCTTGCCCGCGTCTATGTCGACACCCGCGCCGGCGCCACCAAGGAAGCCGGCGACATCGTCCAACCGCTGGCCTCCGGCGTGCTGAAACCGGAAGCCATCGTCGCCGATCTGCACGAATTGGCGCGCGGCCGGAAGAAGGGCCGCGAGAGCGCCGGTGAGATCACGCTGTTCAAGTCGGTCGGAGCGGCACTCGAGGATCTTGCCGCCGGCATTGCCGTCTACAAGGCGCTCACGGCCTAGTTTACCGTTGCACCCATTTCGGCGCCCATCGCCTCGGCGATCACACGAAAATCGTGATCCCCGATTTCAAAAAGGCCAAAGCGAAGCTGATAACCCCAGTTCGACTTGGCCGCGGTGAAGTCCAGCCTGTCGAGCAGCGGCTTGATCGGCGCTTCCTCGGCCTTGGCCCATGCCACATCGCGGCGGAACGGCGTGAAGCCGGCGCCCATATCGCCCTGATAAGGCTCGCCTTCCCGCACGATGCCTATCGCCGTGAAAGCCTGCAGGCCGTCTTTGTCGCCCAAAACAGTGGTCGGCGAATAGTAGACGACGCCATCACCCGGCTTGACGCGACGCAGCGGTGCCGCCTTGCCGTGGTTGACCTGCATGAAGCCGGCTGTGCGACCACGCCGGACATGCTCGGCCGACGCCACCGCTATCCAATACGCGCTCATTTCTGTTCCCCATTGGCCTGTTCCCCGTCGGACAGCCAGTAGACGCGCAGGCGATGATTATCGGGATCGAGCGCGACAAAAGTACGACCGAAATCCATGTCGGTCGGCGTCTGCAGGATCTTCAGCCCGCGCCCGGACCAGTCGGCATGGGCGGCATCGACCGCATCGGGCGTATCCAGCGCAAACACGATTTCGGCGCCACCGCCTGACGTGGCGGCTGCCGGCTCCACCGTATGGCGCGACCACAGGCCGAGCTTGAAGCCGGCATCGAGCACGAACAGCACGAAGGTCGGCGAACTTTCGACCGGCTCACGACCGAGCAGCGCGCTGTAGAAGGCACCGCTCTGCTGCGGCTGGTCGACATAGAGGATGACGAAATTCGGGGTGGCCATATCTGCTCTCCAAGGTTCGGTGTTTCGACTTGACGAACATACGATAGGCTACTGTCAGAATATGGCAGCAGTCATCGCGAACCACGCGGCTTGTCGAGCGTCGTTCGCCATTCCTTGAGCAGCGCCTGGCGACGACGCGGATAGCGCGTGTCCATTGCTTGGAGTTCGGCGATGCGATCGGCGCGAAAATGCCGGAAATCCTGCCGCATCTCGCACCACGCCACCACCACCCGCACCTTGTCGAAGAAGCCCAGCGCAAATGGCCAGACGACGCGCTGGGACACGGCCCCGCCGGCATCGCGGTAGAGAAAGCCGAGCTTGCGCTCGTTGCGGATGGCCTGCCGCACCAGACCAAGATCGATGCCCTCGGTGGCCGCGGCAGGAGGCCCGACCAGCAGTGTGCTCGCGTCAAGATCCTCGCGCAGATCGTCGGGCAGCACGGCTGCGATCTTGGCCAACGCGTTGGCGGCGGCGGCCGAGAGACGCTGGTCCGGCTGCCTGGCGACCCAGCGCGAGCCGAGCACAATGGCTTCGATCTCCTCGTCGCTGAACATCAGCGGCGGCAGCATGAAGCCGGGCTTGAGCACATAACCCAACCCCGCCTCACCTTCGATCGGCGCGCCCTGGCCCTGCAGCGTGGCGATGTCGCGGTAGAGCGTGCGGATCGAAACGCCCGTCTCGTCGGCAAGCATGTGCCCGCTCACCGGCCGGCGATGCCGGCGCAAGCACTGTATGAGGTCGAGCAGGCGTTCGGAGCGGGACATCGAGCAGATTTGCCTGTTTCTTTGACATTGGTCCATCGCCGGCAGACATAAACCGGAGAGGCCGACCTGTCGGACTTGGTTGCGAAGCCGGTTGCCCTATGTCAAAAGCGGCCACGCCGTTCGGAGTTGCCCCCGCTTGAAGTCTTTTCGCGACAAACGCCGCGACAACCGTCCACATCCATCCGCCAAGAGTGCGGCGGACGTGTCACGCCCGCGTCCCGGCCAGGCTCCTGCCAGACCGGAAGCGCCACCGCGCGAGCGCCATGAGGCGAAGACGGAAAATCGTTCCGAACCGAACTCGGCGCCGCGCATCCTGGCCCGCCGCGAAGGCGCTCTGCCCGCCGAACATCTTCCCGTGATCCTGGAAGTGGCGCCCAATGCCGATTATGCGCTGCTCGACAGCGGCACCGGCCAGAAGCTCGAACAATATGGCCCCTACCGGATCGTGCGGCCAGAGGGTCAGGCGATCTGGCAAAAGGCATTGCCGGCAAAGGAATGGGAGCGCGCCGACGCCGTCTTCACCGGAGACACCGACGAGGAGGGGATCGGCCGCTGGCGTTTCCCGAAGCTGCCGCTCGGCGAGACCTGGCCGATGAAGCATGACGGCATCGACTATCTCGGCCGTTTCACCTCGTTTCGTCATGTCGGCGTCTTTCCCGAGCAGGCCTCCCACTGGGACCACATGGCCGGGCTGATCGCGGCGGCGAAGCGGCCGGTCAAGGTTCTGAACCTGTTCGGCTATACCGGTCTCGCTTCCTTGGTGGCGGCTCGCGCCGGTGCCGAGGTCACCCATGTCGATGCCTCGAAGAAGGCGATCGGCTGGGCCCGCGAAAACCAGGAGATGGCCGGCCTCGGCAGCAAGCCGATCCGCTGGATCGTCGACGACGCGGTGAAATTCGCCGAGCGCGAGGAGCGCCGCGGCAGCCGCTACGATATCATTCTGTTCGACCCGCCGGCCTATGGCCGTGGCCCCAAGGGCGAGGTCTGGCAATTGTTCGAGGACCTGCCGGATTTGACCGACCTCTGCCGGGCGATCCTGACGCCGAAGCCGCTCGCCGTGGTGCTGACCGCCTACTCGATCCGCGCCTCCTTCTTCGCCATCCACGCCCTGATGCGCGATACCTTTGCCGGTATGGGCGGCAAGGTTGAATCGGGTGAGCTGATCATCCGCGAAAAGTCCGCCGGCCGGGCGCTATCGACCTCATTGTTTTCGCGTTGGGTGGCTGAATGAACGAGCGGCATGCAGGCGCACCCGGCCAGGTGAAGGAGGTCACCAGCCTCGCCAATCCGCTGGTCAAGGACATCAAGGCGCTCGCTCAGAAGAAATTCCGCGACCAGCAGAACGCCTTCATGGCCGAGGGATTGAAGCTGGTCATCGATGCGCTCGATCTCGGCTGGCAGATCAGGACATTGGTTTTCGCCAAGGCCGGGCGCGGCAACGCTGCCGTGGAGAAGGTGGCCGCACGCACGGTTGCGGCAGGCGGCATGGTGCTCGAAGTGTCGGAGAAGGTGCTGGTCGCCATCACCCGTCGCGACAACCCGCAAATGGTGGTCGGCGTCTTTTCGCAAAAATTCCTCGCCCTGAAAGATGTCCGCGCTGACAATGGCGACGTCTGGGTGGCGCTCGACCGGGTGCGCGACCCCGGCAATCTCGGCACCGTCATCCGCACCGTCGATGCCGTCGGCGCCAAAGGCGTCATCCTGGTCGGCGATACCACTGATCCATTCTCCGTGGAGACGGTGCGTGCCACCATGGGTTCGATCTTTGCCGTGCCGGTGGCGAAGGCGACAACCGAGGCTTTCCTCGCCTGGCGAGGCGGGTTTTCAGGCCTCGTCGCCGGAACCCACCTGAAAGGCGCCGTCGACTACCGCTCGGTCGATTTTTCCCGCGGGCCCGTGCTGCTGATGATGGGCAACGAGCAGCAGGGACTGCCCGAAAGCCTGGCTGCGAGTTGCGACAGGCTGCTCAGGATTCCGCAAGCGGGCCGTGCCGATTCGCTCAATCTGGCCGTTGCCACCGGCATCATGCTGTTCGAGATCCGGCGCGGCGCGCTGAAGCTCGAGTCAATCCTGGACCAGCAATGAAGGTTGCCTGCCCGTGAGATCATGGTCTCCCTACGCATTGCTCGTCGTCGCGGCCATCGCGCTCGACCAGTGGATAAAATACCTGGTCGAGGCCGATCTGCCTTTTCAGGAGAAGGTTGATCTGCTGCCCTTCCTGGCGCTGTTTCGCACCTACAATACCGGCATCGCCTTCTCGATGTTCTCGTCCTTCGGCGACACCGGGCTGATCGTCATTTCGCTCGCCGTCGTTGCCTTCGTGCTGTTCCTGGCGACGCGGATCGCGCCGTCCCAGATCCTTGCCCGCACCGGCTTTGCGCTGATCGTCGGCGGCGCGCTCGGCAATCTGATCGACCGCGCCGTCTACGGCCACGTCATCGACTACATCCTGTTCCACACGCCGGTCTGGTCCTTCGCCGTCTTCAACCTTGCCGACGCCTTCATTTCGGTTGGTGCGGCACTGGTCGTCTTCGACGAGCTGTTCGGCTGGCGGCGCGAACCCAAAGCCAGTCCTTCCAAGGATTGACCCCGTGCGGCCATCGCCGCACAGTTCATGTCGTCAAGATCGCGGAGAAAGACATGTCCGAAACCTTCAAAGCCATCCTCGTTTCGCGTGACGCCGAGAAAAAGCAGTCGGTCGCCGTGACCGATCTCACCGAGGCCGACCTGATGGAAGGCGATGTCACCGTCGCGGTCGAGGCAACGACGGTGAACTACAAGGATGGCTTGGCGATCACAGGCAAGGCGCCGGTGATCCGCCGCTGGCCGCTGGTGCCGGGCATCGATTTCGCCGGCACCGTCATTTCGTCCTCGCATCCCGACTGGCGCGCCGGAGACAAGGTCGTGCTGAATGGCTGGGGCGTCGGCGAAACCCATTTCGGTGCCTATGCAGGCCGTGCCCGCGTCAAGGGCGACTGGCTGGTGCCGCTGCCGCAAGGCATCAGCCCGCATGACGCGATGGCCGTCGGCACCGCAGGATATACCGCCATGCTCTGTGTCATGGCACTGGAGCGGCACGGCATCCTGCCCGATCGCGGCCCGGTGGTGGTGACGGGGGCAGCCGGCGGCGTCGGCTCGGTCGCGGTCTCCATCCTGTCCAGCCTCGGCTACCATGTCATTGCTTCCACCGGCCGCAATGCCGAAAGCCCCTTTCTGATGGACCTTGGCGCCGCCGAGGTGATCTCGCGCGAGGAGCTTGCCCAGCCGGCCAAGCCGCTGGCCAAGGAGCGCTGGGCCGGCGGTATTGACGCTGTCGGCAGCCACACGCTGGCCAATGTGCTCTCGATGACCTCCTATGGCGGCGCGGTCGCCGCCTGCGGCCTGGCCGGCGGCATGGACCTGCCGGCCAGCGTCGCGCCCTTCATCCTGCGCGGTGTCTCATTGCTCGGCATCGATTCAGTGATGGCGCCGAAAGCAGTCCGCCTCGAGGCATGGCGCCGCATCGGCACCGACCTCGATCTGCAGAAGCTCGCCAGCCTGTCCAGCACCATCGGGTTCGACGGCATCGTCGATGCCGCGCGCGATATCGTCGAGGGCAAGATCCGCGGCCGCGTCGTCGTGGATATGTGACTCCGCCCAACTGCCGGAAGGGCGGATGCAATCGCCAGATCTGGTGGCAAACCCGCCGCGCCTCGGCAAAAAGCGCTCATCCGCTAAAATTGGAACGATCCGCCGCAATTTTCCATAAGCTCTGTCTGGCAAGAATTTCGCATGATCGCGCAATCCGGCAGCCAACAGGCGGACACTGGCGACGATGTCGATGCGGTGCTCCCGCCGGCGTCGACGCGGCGCTTCGTCGCCGCGCCGCCGCTGGTGCCCGAGCCGGAATTCTCCAGGCGCGAAGGCCTGTCCTTTCTGACATTCGTCGCCATCGTGGTGATGGCCGGGCTGGCGCACCTGACCGGGGCACCGATGTTCATCAGCGTTGCATTGCTCGCAACCGGCCTAGCCGGCCTTGCCATGCATCTGCGCGCCAGGCGGAGCGAACATCGCACCGCCGCCCTTCTTGACGAAACCACGGCCCGCAGCCGCGCCGAGATCGAGACGCTGGCCGACCGCATGTGGGAGATGCAGGAGAGCGATGAGCGCTTTCGTGGCCTGATCGACGCGCTTGGAGATCTCGTCATCCATCGCGACCGCGACGGCTACATCGTCTATGCCAACAAGGTCTTCGCCGATCTCGTCGAGATCGACCAGCGCGATCTTGCCGGCAAGACCCTGGCGGAACTCGGCATCGAGGTCGGCATGGTTCCCGATGCCGCCTTTTCCGACCATGAGTGCCTGAGTTCCACCGATGTCTCTATCAGCACGCCGAGCGGGCAGCGCTGGTTCTCCTGGATCGAACTGTCGGTGCGCGACAAGGACAGTGGCGCGGTTTCGCACCGCGCCATCGCCCGCGACATCACCGCCCGCAAACGCGCCGAGTCCTCGCTGATCACCGCACGCGAACGGGCCGAATATGCCAGCCAGGCCAAATCGCGTTTCCTCGCCACCGTCAGCCATGAAATCCGCACCCCGATGAACGGCATCATGGGCATGGCCAGGTTGCTCGCCGACACCAGCCTGTCGCCGGAGCAGCAGACCTATGTCGGCGCCGTCTCGACCTCAGCCAGCGCATTGCTTGCCCTGATCGAGGATCTTCTCGACTATTCCAAGATCGAAGCCGGGCGTTTCGACCCGGAGCCGCAGCCGATGTCGGTGCGCGAGATCGCCGACAACATCATCGAATTGCTGGCGGCGCGCGCCTTCGCCAAGGATATCGGGCTGGGTTGTCATGTCGAACCCGACGTGCCGCAATTGATCACCGCCGATCCAGGCAAGGTCAGGCAGGTGCTTCTCAACCTCATCGGCAACGCCATCAAGTTCACCGACAGCGGCGGCGTGCTGGTGAGCATTGCACGCGCACGCACCGAAACCAGCGACCGCATATGCTTTACCATCGCCGATACCGGTCCGGGCCTGCATGATGCCGACCTGGAGCGCATTTTCGAGGAGTTCGAGCAGGCCGACGGCACGTCGACACGCACACATGGCGGGGCCGGCCTCGGCCTTGCCATCTCCAGGCGCCTGGTGGCCGCCATGGGTGGCACGATCTCGGTATCCAGCCGGCTCGGCCAGGGATCCGAGTTCGTCTTCGAAGTCCCTGCGACAGCGGCCACCGAAGCGCCGCAGGGCCGCCAGAATGCTCTCTCGGGCAGACGCGTGGTGATCCTGTCGAAGAACGCCGTCGAGGCCGACGCCATCGCCCGCACCATCCGTGCCAACGGTGGCGCGGTCGACATCGCCACCACCGCCGCACAGGCCGCGCCTTTCGCCGCCGGCTGCGACGCGATCCTGGTCGATGCAGCGATGGAGGAAGGCGACGGAAGGCTGCTCAAGCGCCTGCGCCAGAGCGGTTTCTCCGACTGTGAGGCGATCACGCTGATCGCGCCGACAGATCGCGGCATGCTTGGCGAGTTCCGCGCCAGCGGCTACGCAACCTTCCTGGCCAGGCCGGTGCGCGGCGGAACACTTTTGCGTGTACTGTTGAGCAGCCATGCTCCGAGCCTCGGCCCGCCGCAGCCGGAAAAGCGCGGCGCGCCGACACTGCGCGCCGTCGGCAACCGCCAGCGCGGCCTGTCGGTGCTGATCGCCGAGGACAATGACATCAATGCCATGCTGGCCCGCGCCACGCTGCTGAAGGCCGGGCATCGCGTCAGGGTGGTCGGCAACGGCAAGGCGGCCGTCGAGGCTGTCACCGGCGCCGCGCACAAGGACCGCTTCGACGTGGTCTTGATGGATCTGCACATGCCGGTCATGGACGGGCTGGACGCGATTGCCGCCATCCGCCGCCATGAGGAAGAAAGTGCCGTGCGGCCGGTGCCGATCATGGTGCTGTCGGCCGACAGCCAGGAAAAGACCCGCCATGCGGTGTTGGCCCATGGCGCCAGCGGCTTTGTCACCAAGCCGCTCGACCCCGAGGCGCTGGTCAATGCCGTCGAGGGCCAGGTCGTCGCGGCCTGAGCTTTCCACCGCCCGTTCCGCACCGGGCGATCACTTAAACGTAGCCGGTTGATCGTATTCGCCAGCCGACGAAGTATTGCCCACGACGTCGTATCACGGTACTGTCACAATCCTGTTGCACCTACACCGTATCCCCGTGCCAAGAGGGATGGCTCGAAGGAGAATCACTCGTGCATACAGTTATGCCGGAATGTGACACTCGGCCGAACGCCAGCAGCGCCTTGCTTGCCGGACGTAACGTCGATTCCGTCATAAAGGGCGCGGCACTGGGCCGTATAGGCAATCTTGAAGTGCGGCTCGCTCGCAACGAGGCCGAGATCGCGGCCGCGCAGGAAGTGCGCTACCGGGTGTTCTACGACGAACTTGGCGCCAGGAAGGACCTGTTCCAGGCCCATGACCGCCGTGACGCCGACCGGTTCGATCCACTCTGCGACCATCTGCTGGTTTTGGACACCACGCTTTCCGGTCCCGAACATCGCCGTATCGTCGGTACATATAGGCTGCTGCGGCAAGAAATCGCGGCCACGGCCGGCGGTTTCTATTCCGAAGGTGAATTCGAGCTGACCAAGCTCATTGCCCGTCACCCCGGCCAGCGTTTCCTGGAACTCGGCCGCTCCTGCGTCTTGCCGGAATACCGCTCGAAACGCACCATCGAGGCGTTGTGGCAAGGCATCTGGGCCTACATCAACCATTACGAAATCGGTGTGATGACCGGTTGCGCTTCTTTTCACGGCACCGTGCCGGCGGCGCATGCCGAGGCGCTCACCTACCTCGCCCACCACTGCCGCACAAATTCGGCCTGGGACGTGCGCGCGGTCTCCGGGCGCTACTGCTCGATGGACCTGATGCCGATCGAGGCGGTCAATGCCAAGGCGGCGATCGCCGCGATGCCGCCTCTGGTCAAGGGCTATCTGCGCGTCGGCGCCCGCATCGGCGACGGCTGCGTCATCGATCGCGAATTCTCGACGGTCGATGTGTTCGTCGTGATGCCGGTCAAGGAGATCGGCGCACGCTACGTCAACTATTATGGCGGGGAAGCCCAGCGCTTCGCTGCGTGAGGCTAGCGAATAGAAAGTAGCGGGAGCTATCTCGTTCAACCCCTATTCGCTATTCGCTTCCTTTTCACAAAATATCTTCCGGCCGCCTGCCGGGCCGGCTCTTGTAGGACGGAAACGACCAGCCGAATTTGAGCGCGCCGCCACGCACAAGGAACGCCGCAGCAAAACCGGCAAGGTCCGAGGCGAGCGGCGGCAGTCCGGCAAGATCGCCAAGCGTGTAAAGGCCGGCACCTGCAAGGGCCGCCGTGACATAGATTTCGGGCCTGAGCAGCACCGATGGCTCGCCGGCAAGAAGATCGCGCAGAATGCCGCCGAAAGTGGCGGTGAGCACGCCGGTGATGACGGAGACGACCGGCGAACCGGTAATCGCAAGCCCCTTGGCCGCGCCCATCACCGAAAAAGCGGCGAGCCCGATGGCGTCGAGCCAGAGCAGCCATTTCCAGCGCGATTCGACACGATGCGCGCTGAAGAAGACCAGCACCGCAACCGCGGCGCAGACCAGCACATAGCCGGAGTTGGCGACCCAGAAAACCGGCAGGTTGAGGATGACGTCGCGAAGCGTGCCGCCACCTATCCCGGTGACGCTGGCCAGGAACAGGAAGCCGATAATGTCGAGCTGCTTGCGCGAAGCCGCAAGCGCCCCCGTCGCCGCGAAGACGGCGACACCGGCATAGTCGAGAAGCGCGATGGGGTTCATGGCAGGCCAGGGGAGTAAGGGAATAGGGCAGTAGGGCAGTATGTTTAGCACGAAGCCGCACGGAAGGTGCGATTGCCCTTTTCCCTACTGCCCTACTGCCCTACTCCCTTAACTATGCATCTTTCTCAGCCTGCTCGTTTACCGGCCCCGGCTCGACCGGCGCTTCAGCGGCGGCAAACTTCGGACCGCCTTTGGCGACGCCGACCATAGCCGGGCGCAGCACGCGGTCGCCGATCGAATAGCCCGGCTGCACGACCTGGACCACGGTGTTGGCCGGGACGTCCGGATTGGGCACTTCGAACATCGCCTGGTGGAAATTGGGATCGAACTTCTCGCCTTCCGGCGCGAGCTTCTTGACCCCATGCCGTTCCAGCGCCGACAGCATGGCGCGCTCGGTGAGGTCGACGCCTTCGATCAGCGCCTTGAAGCCGGCGTCACCCGATGCCTTGGCCTCGGCGGGAATCGCATCCAGCGCGCGGCGCAGATTGTCCGACACCGAAAGCATGTCGCGGGCGAAATTCGCGACCGCGTAGGTGCGCGCATCGTGAACATCGCGCGCCGTGCGGCGACGCAGGTTTTCCATTTCGGCCGCCACGCGCAGCGCGCGGTCCTTCAGCTCTTCATTTTCCTTCAGCAGCCGGACAAGGGCTTCATAGTCGCCGTCGGTGCTGCCTTCCGTGCGCTCGGCTGCGGGCTCGGTCGCCTCGACTTCATCGGGCGCGCGTTCGTCTTTTGCCTGGTCGCTCATCGCCGTTTCCCGTCAATCTCGAATGATGTGGATTTTGTGCCCGATATCGATGTTTGGCAGCCAAAAATCAAGGGGTAAGCGATTATGGAAGCCACCGGCCAAGGCCGGACAATGGCAGGCAAGGCATTTCGATTTTAATTCAAATTTTACCTTAACTGCCGGCTTTGCTTGCCCCACAGGCAGGATGGGGGAACCATTCCCTTGCTGGAGGAGTTTCGAAGCCGACACAGGATTTTGAGACGATGACCCGCAACACGGGCGAAAAGGCAGAAGGGCTGGCCATCGAGGTCAGGCGCCAGTTGGGTGCCGAGGCGGTGACCCGCTTTCTACGCACCTTGCCGGCCTTCCGCACCGAGGCCGACATTCCCGACCGGCTCCGAGAACTGCTCGACCGCCTCGATGGGGCGGAGCGCGGTGACATCGGCTGGCGCCGGCGGTAACGCAACAATCAATCTTGGCAGCAAACCTCCTATCGGCAATAGCCGGGGAGAGCCGAACCATCTAAGGATAGATGTGTTGTGGTTCAAAATGGAGGACGTAGTGCGCAAGGTTTCGATCACCTCATCGCTGATGGCGCTTGTCGGCCTCGGCGCCATCACCTTGGCGGCTTTTCCGGCACAAGCAGACAATCTGCAGCTGCAATTGGGCAAACATGGCCCGCGGCTGAAGCTCATGGAAGATTGCGACCCCGCCTATGACGATTGCGAAGGCCCCCGTCGCGACGACCGGCGCGACCGCCGTCAACGAGGCTGCACGGAGGACCGGGCCCTCGACAAGGCAGACCGAATGGGCATCCGCCGCGCAAGGATAGAGTCCGTCGGCCGCCGGGAGATCACAGTCCGCGGCAGACAGGGTGGCGACCGCGTGCGCGTGACTTTTGGCACCGAGCGCGGCTGTCCCATCCTCGATCGCGAATAGCGATCGACCTCAGCGGAAAACCGACGCTCAGAATCATCAGCAGGTCGAACCGGCGGTTGGCTGGCTCGACCGCCGGGCCACGCGACAATTACGCACAGTAATTTTGCGTGATGTCGCCTTGCGGCGGCGAGGCACCCCGCCTATGCTTCCTGATGAACATGATTTCCCCTGAGACGGTCGCCAACAGCAAGCGCGCCTGGCTGAAGATTCTCGCCCGCTACAAGAAGCCTGACAGGCGGCGCAGCACCGTCGAACTCGCCATCACTCTCATTCCATTCGCCATGCTCTGGGGCCTGTCCTCGGCGGCCTATGCCTATGGCCATTGGTGGGGACTGATCCTCATCCTTCCCGCGGCCGGGTTTCTGGTGCGCATCTTCATGATCCAGCACGATTGCGGCCACGGCTCCTTCTTCGCCAATCGCTACGCGGACGACTGGATCGGCCGCGCGCTCGGCATCCTGACGCTGACGCCCTACGATTGCTGGCGGCGCGCCCACGCGACCCACCACGCCAGCGCCGGCAATCTTGACGAACGCGGCATGGGCGACATCCGGACGCTGACCGTTGCAGAATACCGGCAGATGTCGTGGCGAGGCCGCCTTGCCTATCGTCTCTATCGCCACCCGCTGGTGATGTTCGGGCTCGGTCCGATCTGGCTGTTCATCTTCGAGCAAAGGCTGCCCGTCGGCATGATGCGCGGCGGCCTGACCCCTTGGGTGTCGTCGATGACCACCAATCTTGGCATCGCGGTCGCAGCAGCCATCCTCATTTGGTTCGTCGGTCCCGGCGCGTTCCTGGTGGTCCACCTGCCGATCGTCATCCTCGCCGGTTCGGCCGGCATCTGGCTGTTCTATGTCCAGCACCAGTTCGAGGAAACGGAATGGGCGAAGGATGTCGACTGGGAATTCCAGCACGCCGCCTTGCACGGATCGTCCTATTACGACCTCCCGCCGGTGCTGAACTGGTTCACCGGCAACATCGGTGTCCATCACGTCCATCACCTCTCCGCCAAGGTGCCGTGCTACCGGTTGCAGGAAGTGCTGCGGGATTATCCCGAGCTGCGCGACATCGGCCGTGTCACGCTGCTGGAAAGCCTGCGCTGCGTTAAACTGGCGTTGTGGGACGAGAACCGCCGCAAGCTGGTGTCGTTCCGCGAGGCACGGGCGGCGGCTTAAGCAATTCCAGCAGAAGTGGTGAACGGTTTCCAGGGAAAGCGCGTAGCGTTTTCCCTGGGGCAATTGCGTCAAACCAAGAAAAGTAAAACGACCGCCAGTCTATAGGCACCGCGCCTGGAGCTCCTACCAGGCAGCCCTGATCATGTCGGCGGCCTTTTCGGCGATCATGATGGTTGGCGCATTGGTGTTGCCACCAATCAGTGTCGGCATCACCGAGGCGTCCACGACACGCAAGGCTTCAAGCCCGCGCACCTTGAGTTGCGGATCGACCACCGCCATCTCGTCGACGCCCATCCGACAGGAGCCGACCGGGTGATAGACCGTGTCGGCGCGGGTACGGATATGGGTCATCAGATCGGCATCGCTTGGCTCGCCGGCGATGTGCATTTCCTTGTGCCGGTAGCGCGTCAGCGCCGGTGAAGCCAGCACCTGCCGGGTGATCCTCACGCCTTTCAACAGCAGCTCCGCATCGCGCTGGTCGCTGAGAAAGCGCGGATCGATGCGCGGCGCGGCAAGTGGATCGGCGCTGGCCAGCCCAACCTCGCCACGCGAGTGCGGCCGCAATATGCAGACATGACAGGAGAAGCCGAAGCCGTAGTGCAGCGTGCGCGCATGGTTTTCGACCAGCCCGATGACGAATTGCAGCTGCAGGTCAGGGCGCTCAAGCGCCGGGTCGGATTTGACGAAAGCGCCGCTCTCGGCCGCCGGCGAGGCGATCAGCCCGGTCCCATCCCGCCGCCACTGCGCGATATGCCGTAGGAAACCCAACGCGCCGCGCGGGCTCATGCCAAGCATATCGGTGTCCTTCGATCTCCAGCCGACGATGAAATCGAGGTGGTCCTGCAGGTTCTTGCCGACGCCCGGCAATTCGTGGACGACGGGAACGCCATGCACGGCAAGTTCGGCCGCCGGGCCGATACCCGACAGCAACAGAAACTGCGGCGAACCGAAGGCACCGCCACACAGGATCACCTCGCACGACGCCTGCGCCACTGCCTCGCCTTTGCGTGTCCGGTAGCGGATACCGGTGGCCCGCTTGCCGTCAAGGACGATGCCTGTGGCGTGCGCCCGCGTGATCACGGTCAGATTGGTCCGCTGCATCACCGGATGGAGATAGGCGGCGGCAGTCGAACAGCGCTCGCCATTACGGGCGCCACCGGCAAATTGGGTCACCTGGAAATAGCCGGCGCCCTCTTGTTCCGGTCCGTTGAAATCGTCCAAGGCGCGAATCTGGTTTTCGGCACAAGCCTCTATGAAGGCCTTGGCGATTGGCCTCGGCGAGCGCTGGTTCGACACTTTCAACGGGCCGTCCCCGCCATGCAGGGCATCAGTGCCGCGCTCATTGCCTTCGGCGCGCCGGAAATAGGGCAGAACCTCATCCCATGACCAGCCCTCACAGCCCAGATCGGCCCATTCGTCATAGTCGCTGCGATGGCCCCTGACATAGAGCATCGCATTGATGGCGCTGGAGCCGCCCAGCGCCTTGCCGCGCGGCTGGTAGCCCTTGCGGCCGCCAAGACCTTGCTGCGGCACGGTTTCGAAGGCCCAATTGTTGATCCTGGGCCGGCCGGAAAGCATACCGATAATGCCAGCCGGAGCGCGGATCAGCATATCCCTGCCCTCGCCGCCAGCTTCGATCAGGCAGACCGTTTTCGAGGGGTCTTCCGAAAGCCGTGCGGCAAGCGCACAGCCGGCGGACCCAGCGCCGGCTATGACATAGTCGTAACGCATGAAGACCCTCCCCGATCATTCCGGATTTTCCATCCGGAAGCTCAAGAGAAGGCTTGAACAGGGGGCGTTGTAAAGACGCGCGGAATTACCGCAACGTCAGCCGCTGCGAACGCGCCGCCAGGAGTATTTCGGGCCTTTTGGTTCCGGCACGGCGGCTGGCTGGTAGTAGAGCCCCAATCCGCCGGTGCGGCCCTCCTCCAGGCGCTTCAACAGCACGGGGTTCGATATCTCGAACTCGTCGAAGCCCAGCCGCAGCATATGCGGCAGTTGGTCGACCAGCACCTGGCCGGTAGCGCGAACGGCACCTTCGAAATGGTAGCGGCCGCGCAGCAGCTCTCCCTTGGAGAAGGAGCGGCCGTCGCTGAAGGCCGGAAAGGCCAGCGCCACCAGCGACAGCTGGTCGAGCAGGTCGGCGACCTTCTCGAGCTGATCACCCGGCTGCAGCAGGACGCCGAGCCGTTCCTTGGCCGAGCGGCGCACCTCCGGATCGAGATCGAGGAAGACTTGCAACGGCAGGATGAAGCGGCCGTTGCCGGACAGCGCATCGGCGCTTTCGGCATGCGTCCACTCATCCTCCTGAAAACCCGCAGGGGTCCAGAGCCGGGTCTCCGGTGTCGTCGGTTCAGTCATCAAAAAGTTCCTAAACAGTCAAACGAAACCAAGGATGTGTTGAGATTCAGGTCAGGCTGCGCCGAAAATGGCGGCTTCCGAGAACCGGAGCGGAGCATACTTGAAGTACGTGAGCACCGGAAGCGCAGGAAGCCGCCGTTTGCAGGCCAGCCTTACCTGAATATCAGCATATCCTAAAGGGATGCGTCGGTCAGCGACTTCTCCAGCCCCGACAGGTGAATGCCGCACTCGGTCTTGGCATGACCGGCCCAGCGGCCGCTGCGCGCGTCCTCGCCCGGCTGCACCGGCTGCGTGCACGGGAAGCAGCCGATCGACAGATAGCCATAAGCGACCAGCGGATTTTCGCGCAGCGCATGCGCGCGCATATAGTCGGCCTGGTCCGATGTCGTCCAATGCGCCAGCGGATTGATGCGGATGCGCGGACCGACCGCCTCGAACACCGGCAGCGCTGCCCGCGTCGCGGCCTGAAAACGCTTGCGGCCAGTGAGCCAGGCACGAAATGGCGCGACACCGCGCGCCAGCGGCTCCACCTTGCGCACGTCGCAGCAGGCATCGGTATCGCTTTGGTGCAGATTGCCCGTCGGATCGATCCGTTCGAGTGCTGCTTCCTCGGGTTTGATCACCCTTATGTTGGTCAGCCCGAAATCGGCGGCGAGCGCATCGCGATAGCCGAGCGTCTCCTCGAAATGCTTGCCGGTGTCGAGGAAGATGACCGGCAGCGTCCGGTCGATCTTGGCGATCATGTGCAGCAGCACAGCCGAATCCGCGCCGAACGACGACACCGCCGCGATCTCGTCGAGGAACAGTTCGCGGGCCGAGCGTTCGATGATCTCGAGCGGCTTCAGATGACCATAGAGCGCGTCGAGCCCTGCCGCTTTGGCGGCGATGCCGTCATCGACGTCTCCAATACGGTCAAGCGGCCTTGGCTTCGCCAGCATAGAGCGCCTCCTTGAACGGCGCGGGACCGACTCGGCGGTAGGCGTCGATGAATTTCTCTTGTGGGTCGAGCCGAAGGCCGAGATAGGTCTCGACGATCTGTTCGATGGCGTCGGTGATCTCTTCCGAAGAGAAGCCGCGGCCGATGATCTCGCCGACCGAGGTGTTCTCGTCGGCCGAGCCGCCCAGCGTCACCTGATAGAGTTCGGAGCCCTTCTTCTCGACGCCGAGGATGCCGATGTGGCCGACATGGTGATGACCGCAGGCGTTGATGCAGCCGGAGATCTTCAGCTTCAGTTCGCCGATCTCGCGCTGCCGCTCAAGCGAGGCGAAGCGGCGCGAGATTTCCTGCGCGATTGGGATCGAGCGCGCCGTGGCCAGCGCGCAGTAGTCGAGGCCCGGGCAAGCGATGATGTCCGATATCAGGTTGGAATTGGCCGTCGCCAGGCCGATGCCGACCAGCGCATCATAGACCGCCTTGAGGTCGGCGCGGGCCACATGCGGCAGGATCAGGTTCTGCTCATGGCTGACACGCAGCTCGTCAAAGCCATATGTCTCGGCGATGCCGGCGATTGCGTCCATCTGGCTGTCCGAGGCGTCGCCAGGCACCTCGCCGATGCCCTTCAGCGAGATCGTCACAGCCGCATAATCGGGATGGCGGTGCGTCACGACATTCTGGTCGAGCCACTCCGAGAACCCCTTGGAATCGAGCCGCGCCAGCTTGACCGCCTGGTCGCCTTCCGGCCGCTCAGCGAGTGCCGGTGGCGCGAAATAGGCCTCGATGGCGCGGATATCGGCTTCCGGCAGCTTCAGCTGGGCGTCTTTCAACTCTTGCCACTCGGCCTCGATTTGGCGGGTGATCTCCTCGACCCCGGTCTCATGGACGAGGATCTTGATGCGCGCCTTGTACTTGTTGTCGCGGCGGCCATAGAGGTTGTAAACGCGCAGGATCGCCGTGCAGTAGGACAAAAGGTCGGCTTCCGGCAGGAAGTCGCGGATTTTGCGGGCAACCATTGGCGTGCGGCCCTGGCCGCCGCCGATATAGACGGCGAAACCGAGTTCGCCGGCGGCGTTCTTCCTCAGGTGCAGGCCGATGTCGTGGGTCTGGATGGCGGCGCGGTCGCGCTCGGCCCCCGTCACCGCGATCTTGAATTTGCGCGGCAGGAACGAGAATTCCGGATGCACCGATGACCACTGGCGCAGGATTTCCGCGTAGGGACGCGGATCGGCGACCTCGTCGGCGGCAGCGCCGGCGAAGTGGTCGGCGGTGACGTTGCGAATGCAATTGCCGCTGGTCTGGATGGCGTGCATCTCGACGCTTGCGAGATCGGCCAGGATCGCCGGAATGTCCGACAGCGCCGGCCAGTTGAACTGGATGTTCTGGCGCGTGGTGAAATGGCCGTAGCCCTTGTCGTATTTGCGGGCGATGTGGCCGAGCATGCGCAGCTGCTTGCCGTTCAGCGTGCCATAGGGCACCGCGATGCGCAGCATGTAGGCATGCAGCTGCAGATAGACGCCGTTCATCAGCCTCAATGGCCGGAACTGGTCCTCGGTGATCTCGCCGGCAAGACGGCGCTGCACCTGGTCGCTGAACTCGGCGACGCGGGCCTGGACAAAATCGTGGTCGAACTCATCGTAACGGTACATGCTTGGTCTTTCAGGGCGCGTCCGCCCATGCCTGGTGTCTTGGTTATGCTGCCCGCGCAGCCTGCTTGCCGAGATCGTTGCGGATGGTCGGGCCGGCGGCGCGGATCTTCTCGCGCAGCCGCACCGGTTGGACGACGCCGTTGACGACTTCGGCGTCGATCAAATTGACGTCGACCACTTCGTTGGCGGCATAGGCCTTGGCGCCGATCGCCTCGAGCCTGTCATCGGCTGCCTTGTCATGGGCGAGGTCGGCATGATCCACCGTCTCGGCCCAGCCGCCATCGGCGTACCAGACGGCGATGCCGTCGGTGAGGCGGTTGGCGGTCAGTATCTTCATTGCTGAACTCCTTCGGCGACCGAACTGGACGCGCCTTCATGCCTGTGTGCCGCCAGCGGCTCGGACCGTTCAAAGTTGGCGCCGGCGACCGCATCGCCGATGATGGTCATGACTGGGCCGGAAAGATCGGCGCGCGCTTCCAGCGACGGCAGGTCGGCAAGCGTGCCGTGGAAGCGCCGCCGGTTGGCGAGGCTGGCATTCTCGACCACGGCCACCGCAGTGTCCGGCGACAGGCCGGCCTCGATCAGCCGTCCGGCAACCTCGGCCGCCACCGAGCGGCCCATATAGACGGCGACGGTAGCGCCGGAAATCGCGAGCTTGGCCCAGTCGGGCAGCGAATTGCCCTTGAGGTCGTGGCCGGTGGTGAACACCATCGACGAGGAGACACCGCGCAAGGTCAGCGGCAGTTCGAAATCGGCGGCGGCGGCAAAGGCCGCGGTGACGCCCGGGACCACCTCATAGGCGATGCCGGCGTCGCGAAGTGCCGCCATCTCTTCGCCGGCCCGGCCGAACACCAGCGGATCGCCAGACTTCAGCCGCACGACACGCTTGCCTTCACGGCCAAGCTCGACCAGCAGCGCATTGATCTCAGCCTGGCTCTTGGTGTGGCAGCCCTTGCGCTTTCCGACCGGCAGGCGCTCGGCATCGCGGCGACCCATGGCAACGACCGCCTCGGGCACAAGGGCGTCATGGACGATGACATCGGCTTCCATCAGCAGACGATGGGCTCGCAAGGTCAATAGATCCTCGGCGCCCGGACCGGCGCCAACCAGCGCGATGTGACCGCAAGCGGGCGTGTTCGACAGCAGAAGATCGACGGCGGCGTCATGCGCCTGCGAAAGCTGGCCGGCTTCAGCCGCGCGCGCAGGAGCGCCAGCGAAGAAATCATTCCAGAAGCGGCGGCGGGCATTGCCTCTCGGCAGCAGCTTCTCGGCAGCCCCGCGAAACGAAGCCGCAAGAATTGCCAGCGGCCCGAGCGACGGCGACAGCATGCGGTCGATGCGGCCGCGCAACATTTGGGCAAGCACCGGGCCTGCACCCTCGGTGCCGATGGCGATGGCCACCGGCGCGCGGTTGACCAGCGCCGGGGTGAAGAAATCGCAAAGCTCAGGCCGATCGACGGCATTGACCGGAATGCCTAGGCGGCGCGCATCCGCGGCCACCCGGCGGTCGAGTTCCTCGTCGCCGCTGGCGGCAAACACCATGACCGCGCCTTCGAGCTGCGACGCCTCGTAAGCCGCGGCAAAATGAGTCGCGCCGGCCTGGGCGACGAAGGCGAGCAGGTCGGGCTCGGCGTGTTCCGCGACGATCCGCAGGAGCGCGCTCGACTGTCCGATCAGCCGCGCCTTGGCCAGCGCCTCTTCGCCGCCCCCGACGATGGCCACAGCTTCGCCCTCAACCCGCATGAACACGGGGAAGGCGTTGAGCTTGGGAGCAGTGTGCGACATGGACGCGAGCGGAATCCTCAATGAGCTTGCAGTTCTACGCGCGAGCGCGAGAAACCAGAAGGAACGCACTCGCGCATCCCTTATCGGGATGCAATTGCTTTTCTGAAAGCATCCCGGCCAAGAGAAAAATATTTCTCATTTACAGATAGAGCGGATTCAAGCTTCTGTCGCAGGCCTTGATTTGTGGCTCTTTTAGCGCCCGGCGAGAAAAGCCGCAAAACTGTTTTTTCTAAATTCTACCAAGTTAGTAGATTAAAGTCGCGACCTCGGGATAGCCAGAATGTCCAACGCCGACGTGGCTGCCGACTGGAACATTACCGGCTCGAGGTGCGTTCTCAAAAGGCCCGTCATGTCGGATCGAAATCCGGCTGCGGAATGCCAACTAAAGGTCGCCACGCGGCTAAAAAGGAGCCCTGTCATCATGAACACAATCATACTCAAGCACGGTATCTGGGTGATCGTGGCCGATGGCGAGAAGGCGCTTTTCCTCAGGAACGCCGGTGACAACAAATATCCGAATCTCGAGGTGGTGCAGGAAATGCAGCAGGACAACCCGCCCACCCGCGAGCAAGGCAGTGACAGCCCCGGCCGATACAGTGATGGTCCCTCCGTACACCGCAGCGCAGTCGAGGATACGGACTGGCACCGCATCGGCAAGGAGCGTTTTGCCGATGAAATCGCCGCCCGGCTCTACAAGCTCGCGCATGACGGCGAGTTCAGCGAGATCGTGCTCGTCGCGCCGCCGGTGGTGCTTGGGACAATGCGCAAAAAGCTGCACAAGGAGGTCGGGGACAAGGTGACCGCCGAAATTCCCAAGACATTGACCAACCATGCCATACCGGAAATCGAGGCCTTGCTGCGGGCAGCCTGATCATCGATCGGCCCTGACGAATCGAGACGAATAGCTCCGCACAAATTCCGATCCGGCCGGCAGCTTTCTCAGCTGCCGGTCAAATTTTCGCGGCAGCGCCGTCGATTTCACGGCTTTGCGGGTTGCATCGCCGACATACCATCCACCATATTGCAAACAGGCGGCGGCCTTGGGCGGCGCTCATCCAACATCGCTGACTTGAAAGGCGCTCCATAGACAATGCCGCATGACACGCCCCTTATCGCCACCATCGTCGCCGGTCTGGGGCTGGCTTTCGTCTTCGGGGCTCTCGCCAACCGCTTCCGCATTCCGCCCCTGGTCGGTTATCTCATAGCCGGCGTGCTGGTCGGGCCGAACACGCCCGGCTTCGTCGCCGATGCCGGGCTTGCCAACGAACTGGCCGAAATCGGCGTCATCTTGCTGATGTTCGGCGTCGGGCTGCACTTCTCGCTCAAGGATCTGCTGTCGGTGCGTGCCATCGCCGTGCCGGGCGCCATCGTCCAGATCGGCTTTGCCACCGCGCTTGGCGCTGGTCTTGCCTGGATGCTCGGCTGGTCGATGGGCGCGGGGCTGGTGTTCGGCCTGGCGTTGTCGGTCGCCTCGACCGTGGTGCTGCTGCGTGCCCTGCAGGAACGGCGGATGATCGAGACCGAGCGCGGCCGCATCGCCGTCGGCTGGCTGATCGTCGAGGATCTGGCCATGGTGCTGGCGCTGGTGCTGCTGCCGGCGCTCGCTGGCGTGCTCGGCGGCCAGGAGCAGGCCGACGCCCATGCCAGCGGCCTGCTGTCGCTGCCGGCCAGCTACGGCATCTGGGGCGTCGTCGGCATCACGCTGGCCAAGGTCGCCGCCTTCGTCATCGTCATGCTGGTGGTCGGCCGCCGGGTCATTCCCTGGATCCTGCACTATGTCGCCCATACCGGCTCGCGCGAACTGTTCCGGCTGGCGGTTCTGGCCATCGCGCTCGGCGTCGCCTTCGGTGCGGCCAAACTGTTCGGTGTCTCGCTGGCGCTGGGCGCCTTCTTCGCCGGCATGATCATGAGCGAATCCGAACTCAGCCACCGCGCGGCGGAAGAATCGCTGCCGCTGCGCGATGCCTTCTCCGTGCTGTTCTTCGTCTCGGTCGGCATGCTGTTCGACCCGTTCAGCCTGATCAGCAATGGTTGGCCAATCCTGGCGACGCTCGCCATCATCGTCATCGGCAAATCACTGGCCGCGTTCGCCATCGTTGTTGCCTTCGGCTATCCCATCGCCACGGCGCTGATAATCTCGGCAAGCCTCGCCCAGATCGGCGAGTTCTCCTTCATCCTGGCTGAACTCGGCGTCGGGCTGAAGCTGCTGCCGGAACAGGGCCGCGACCTCATTCTGGCCGGTGCGATCCTGTCGATTGTCCTCAACCCGCTGATGTTCCTGGCCATCGACTGGATGAAGCCGTGGCTGGAACGGCGCGCCGCCAGGACGGCACCACCGGTCGAGGCAAAACCGGTTGGTCCGGCGACGGAGCCGGGCCAGGTGGCCTCTGTCGCGGCAGCGGCGAAAAAGGAGGACGGGCCGCCGCCAAAGACGGCACTCACCGGCCATGCCATCCTGATCGGCTACGGCCGTGTCGGTGGCCTGGTCGGCTCGGCCCTGAAAGGCGCGGCAATGCCCTTCCTGGTCATCGAGGACGCCGACAAGACGCTGGCGAAGCTGAAAGCGGACAGCGTCGAGACCGTCGCCGGCAATGCGGCCAATGCCGAAGTGTTCGCCGCCGCCAACCCCGAGGGCGCCAGCCGGCTGATCCTTGCGATCCCCAATGCCTTCGAAGCCGGCCAGATCGTGCTCCGCGCCCGCGCCGCCAATCCCGCTATCAACGTCATCGCCCGTGCCCATTCCGATGCCGAGGTCGAACATCTCAAGGGTTTGGGCGCCGATACGGTGATCATGGGCGAGCGCGAGATTGCGCGCGGGATTGTGGAAGAAGTTCTCGGTTCCAAACCGGAGTTGAGGCGCGAAACCGCCGAGCCGTCGGTGGCCTGAGTCCCAAAGCCCAAGCTGCACTCTCGCACGCTGGCAACGTGATCGGCTCGACCACCCTTTCAAGCGAGCATCACGCCACGAATGCAGAGCCGCCATTTTGCGCGATACCGCTGAGGTATTTGGCCGGCGGCTTCCCAAGCGCCTTCTTGAACATGGTGATGAAGGCCGTAACGGAACCATAGCCGAGATCGCCCGAGACCTGCTGGACACTCTTGCCGGAAGCCAGTTCCCGAATTGCAACGATCAAGTGCAATTGCTGGCGCCAGCGCCCGAAACTCAGCCCCGTCTCCTTTGCCACAAGGCGGGCGAGGCTGCTCTCGCTGAGCGCGATGCGGTTGGCCCATTCCGCCAGTGTGCTGCGGTCGGCAGGGTCTTGCGCCAACGCTTCGGCGATCCTGTTCAAGCGTGGCTCGGACGAGATCGGCAGGTGCAATTGCTGGACAGGCATGCGTGGCAATTCGGTGAGCAGCATCTTGGTCAAGAGTTCGCCCCTCGCCCCGTCACCCTCCACCCGATCGGAAAGCTCGATGATCAATTCGCGCAGCAGGGGCGAGATTGAAAACGTGCAGCACCGCTCCGGCAGATCGGCGGCTCCCGGCTCTATGTAGACGAAAAAAATCCGGGCGTTGGCGGTTGCGACATTGCTGTGCTCCATGCCGCCGGGGATCCACACCCCGCAATGCGGCGGCACCATCCATAGACCGCTTGGAACGCGGCATGTGACGCCGCCGCCGAGTGCGAAGACGAGTTGGCCTTTGCGGTGCCGATGGGCGGGGACTTCCGCTCTGGTGTCGGGGATGTCGACGCGCACGGCAATCGCCGGCGCGGCAGGGTCATCCACATCGAGATCGAGCCAGGGGTAGCTGAGGGGTTGTCTCATGGTTGACTGTTATTAGCGATTAAACGCCATGATAGCTAAATTCTTTAACAGCGAAAGTCGATAAGCTCCGGCTCGTACTCAGCTTGCCGTGCTTTCCACAGCAAGCTGGCACCGACAAGCCAGCAACAAGGTACGCCATGCTCGCCCTGGTCATCTCTCCCGAAAGCGCGACCGGGTTGAGGCTCGCCGACATCGCCGAGCCTCAACCGGCTTCGAACGAAGCGCTTGTCTCTGTCCACGCAACTTCGTTGAACCGGGGCGAACTGCGCCTGCTTGCCATACGCCCCGAGGGCTGGATACCCGGCCAGGACATCGCGGGGATTGTCGAACGAAGAGCAGCCGATGGTTCCGGGCCAGCCGTCGGCGCCCGGGTTGTTGCTTTGGTCGACGAGGCCGGTTGGGCCGAACGCATCGCAGTCCCAATCGACCGTCTCGCCGTCCTGCCGGATGACGTCAGTTTCGTTTCCGCAGCCACACTTCCTGTCGCCGGTACGACGGCACTAAGGACTCTACGCCATGGCGGCGACCTCGCCGGCCAGCAGGTCTTGATCACCGGTGCAAGCGGAGCGGTCGGCCGTTTTCAGATCCAGATCGCCCGCGAGCAAGGCGCCTCGGTGACGGCAATCGCCGCGGCCCGGCACGCCGACGATCTCCGCGGCCTCGGAGCCCGGCAGGTTGTCGAAGCGATCGATCTGGCCGAGGGGCCGTTCTCGCTGATCACCGAGTCGGTCGGCGGCCAAAGCCTCGCACGCGCGATCGAACGTATCGCACCTGGCGGGACCATCGTCATGTTCGGTTCGAGCAGCGGCGAGCTGACGCCCGTCGGATTCCGCCAGTTCGTTCCGGATCATGAAGGGGCAAGGCTTCAGACTTTTGCGTACTACACGTCTGGTCCAGGCATCGGCGAGGACATCGCCTCACTGCTCGCTCTGGTCGCAGCCGGCCGGCTCGAAACGCGCGTGGCCTTGACGGCGCCGTGGACAGACGTCGCTCAAGCGCTGGACGCACTGCGACAGCGCAGCTTCAGCGGCAAGGCTGTTCTCACCATAACAGGATGAGCATCCTGTTTTGTCACACGTGCTGGCCGCCATTGATGTGGATTTCCGAGCCAGTCACATACGACGCCTGCTGCGAGCACAGGAAAAAGATGATGTCGGCGACTTCGGCCGTGGTGCCAAGGCGCCTGAGAGGAATGGTCTCGACGATCTTGTCCGTGCCCGGCGACAGGATCGCGGTATCGATTTCGCCCGGCGCAATCGCGTTGACGCGGATGCCGTGCGGACCGAAATCATGCGCCATCTCGCGCGTCAGCGAGCCGAGTGCCGCCTTCGATGTCGCGTAGGCCGTGCCGGCGAAAGGATGCACGCGGGTTCCGGCGATCGAGGTTACGTTGACGATCGAGCCCTTGGCCGCCGCCAGTTCCTTGAACAGCCCGCGCGCCAGCATGATCGGCGCGAAGAAATTGACCTGGAACACGTCGCGCCAGACATGCATCGGCGTGTCGATCGAATTCATGCGGCTGTTGCCGTCCTTGAGCTTCGGCGAAATGCCGGCATTGTTGACCAGCGCATGCAACTGGCCGCCATGCGCTTCCAGCCGGTGGCGAATTTCGGAGACGGCGATGCCGACATCCTCCTGATCGGCGAGATCGACCTTGATGTGGTCTTCCGGCCCGGCCGGCCACGGGCAGTCCTCGGCGAAAGCCTGCCTGGAGCAGGTGATGACGCGCCAGCCCTCGCGCGAAAAACGCTTGACGGTGGCGTGGCCGATGCCGCGGCTAGCGCCGGTCAGCACGATGGTCTTTCGGGTGTCGAGCTCAGTCATTTCAGGTCTCCAGCCGGCAGATGTAGCCGAACGCCGCCGAGGTGGCGAGAGGCCGAAATGTCACCATTCACCTCAAAGGAGGAACCGGGAAGCCGGCTCGCCGTTGGTCCTTGAATGCGGAAAGGGTGCGGGGTTCTGAATCAATCTATCAGGACAAAGTCATGACACAGACAGCACCCCTCGACATCGCCACCGCCTTCACCAAAGCGTGGACAGGACACGACCTCGAAAAGGCAGCATCCTATGTCGCCGACGACGTCGTTTTTGATGGGCCGATGCAACAGTCGACTGGCAAGGCCCCCTACCTCGAGGGCCTGACCAAACTTTCACAGGATGTGACCGGTGTGCGCATGATCGCGGCCTTCGGAGACGACCACCAGGCGCTGCTAATGTATGACTTGATGACAGAGTCGTCCGGCGCGCTTTCCTGCGCCAAGCACCTCACCATCAGCGACGGCAAAATTCACAGCGACAAACTGACCTTTGACAGCAAGAAGCTGGGCAGCGCCAAACCAAAGGCGAATTAGCAGGTCTACTCAGCCGCCAAGGAGGTCGAGGATCGAGGTCTGCCGCTTCTTGCGCGGGCCGCCAACGTCGCCTGGCGGCACCGGGTGCTTGATCGACGCGGTGGCGCCGTCATCCCCCGGCATGGAAAGGCCATCGGCATCGACGGTTTGGGCGGGACGAGCCGCGCGGACCGGCGCTGGCGCTTGGGCAACCGGCGCTGCTGGCCGCGCTGGTGCCTGCTGGCCGACCGACGTGGACGGAACCGGCGCCGTGTTGTTCGCCGAGGGTATCTCGTCGGGGACGATTGTGTCGCCCGGCGTCGATTTCCAGGTGCCGGGCAGCGGCCGCACCGGCACACCTTCGTGGGCCGCAACCATGAACTCGTGCCAGGCCTGCGCCGGCAGTGCGCCGCCGGTGACCTTCTTCATCGGGCTGCCATCATCATTGCCGAACCACACACCGGTGGTGAGATTGGCGGTGTAGCCGACGAACCAGGCGTCGCGCGAATTCTGACTGGTGCCGGTCTTGCCGGCCGATGGCCAGGCGAAAGCCGCTTTCCGGGCAGTGCCGATCTCAACCGTGCCCGTCATCATCGAGTTCATCATGCCGACGATCTCAGGCTTGACGACGCGCGGCGCGCTGCCGCCGCCGCTGTCGTAAAGCACTTTGCCCTCGGTGGTCGTCACGCGCCGGATGAAATGGATGTCGGGCTTGTAGCCGCCATTGGCAAAGGGGACATAGGCCGATGTCAACTCCAGCGGCGTCACTTCCGAAGTGCCGAGCGCGATCGAGGTGTTGGCTGTCAGGTCGGACTGGATGCCCATGCGGTGCGCCGCCTCGACAACCGCGTTCGGCCCGACCTCCATGGTCAGCTGCGCTGCCACCGAGTTCAGAGACTTGGCCAGCGCAGTGGCCAGCGTCACCTTGCCGAAATACTTGCCGCCGTAATTGTCGGGCGTCCAGTTGCCGATCTTGATCGGCGCATCGTTGCGGATGCTGTCGGGCGTGCGGCCGGCTTCAAGAGCGGCCATATAGACGAACGGCTTGAATGCCGAACCCGGCTGGCGACGTGCCTCCGAAGCACGGTCGAACTGGCTGGTCGAATAGTCGTAGCCGCCGACCATGGCGCGCACCGCACCGGAATCGTCGATCGACACCAGGGCGCCCTGGCTGACGTTGAGTTTCTTGCCGCTGTCGTCGATCAGCCTGCGGATCGATTGCTCGGCGAGCTTCTGCAGGTTTAGGTCGACGGTGCTGTCGATGACGATATCGCCGCGTACGTCGCCGATCAGGTCGGGCAGTTCCTCCATGATGGTATCGGCGACGTAATTCTCCGAGCCGGTCCAATAGGACGGCGCACGCGTTGCCGGCGCGCTCATCGCCGAGGTCAGTTCCTTGGCGCTGATCTTGCCCTCGTCGCGCATGGCGGCAAGCACCAGCTGCGAGCGCTCCTCGGCGGCCTTCGGATCGCGTGCCGGGGACAGCCGCGACGGCGCCTTCAGCAGGCCGGCAAGCAATGCGGCTTCCGACAGGGTGACGTCGCGCGCGCTCTTGCCGAAATAGCGGCGCGAGGCGGCTTCGACGCCATAGGCGCCAGAGCCGAAATACACCCGGTTCAGGTACATTTCGAGGATCTGGTCCTTGGTGTGCTTGTGCTCCAGCCATAGCGCCAGCAGCACTTCCTGCACCTTGCGCTCCAGCGTGCGGTCGGGTGTCAGGAACAGGTTCTTGGCCAATTGCTGGGTCAGCGTCGAGCCACCCTGCGAGAAATGCCCGCCAAGCACATTGGTGACCATGGCGCGGGAAAGCCCGATCGGGTCGATGCCGAAATGCGAGTAGAAGCGCCGATCTTCGATGGCGATGACGGCTTCCGGGATATAGGGCGACATTTCGTGCAGGCCGACCGCCTCGCCGCCGCTCATGCCGCGATTGGCGAGCAATTGGCCATCTGCCGAGACGATCTTGATGTTGGGGGCGCGGTCGGGAATCGACCAGGTCGTCGCCGCCGGCATCTTGGCGCCGTAGTAGATGACGATGCCGGCCACGGCGATGCCGCCCCAGATGGCGAGCACGAAGCACCAGTAGAACAGCCGGCCGAGCACGCCGAACAGGCCGCGCCGGCTTCTGCCGCGCTTGACCCGCGACGATTTCCCTTTGGCCGGCTTGCGTTTTGCGGAGGCTTTGCGATTGCTCGGCACGACGCGATCCTCCTCGTTCACCGAAAGACCCGCCGAGGACCGCGCCTGCGGCGGCCCCTCGAAACTGGGTTCGATGCGACTGTCTCTGCGGTTCGCCATGCGCTGTGCTTGATGTCCCCGATGCCTATGGCGTTCGGGTTGAAGAGTAGATGCGGCGATTTAAGGGCGGGTTAAGTCGTGTTCGAATGCCGGCCTTGGGGTTGGGCAGCCAAAAACGCCAGCGTCTGCTCTTTGCAGGTTACTGACGCCACGCTGTTCGCTGTCTCGTTCAGATGGGCTCGAACTTCACATCCGGCTGGTCGGGACCGCCGGCTTGCCGCAACAGCGCGACAATGTGTTCGCCCCTGTCGACCGGCTGTCGCCTCCAGTTCGAGGCGTTCGTGACGTGCAGCCAGCCCTCGACCATCATGAAAAAATCCTCGGATTGATCATGTCCGGCGCCGAAGCGAAGCGATTTGTTTTCAGCGAATCGAACCAGCGCCGGATCGATCGACCTGTAGAGCACAGGCCAGTTGCCGCCGCCGGAATCCATATGAAACTTGTAGCTCGGGGCGAAATCCAGCCGTCGCCGCAAAAGGCTTCCGTCGAAAAAACAGAAGCCGGGCCACAGGAACCAGCCGCCTGGCGTCGGCGTATCGCGCCGCACGCTGCCGTAGAGGCTTTTGCCCTCCATCCGGGCGCGGATCGAAAACGGTTCAGTCGGAAAGATGTCATGATCGATGAAGCCGAACAGCTTCGGCCCGAACCTGGGCAAGAAATTCCGCACGATCCAGTTGAGCGCTTGACCGTGCGATCTGCTGACGACCAGCCTGTTCTTCGGCAATGCGACATAGGGGACATGCTGGCGACGGCAGAGATCGCGGATTGCTTCCCTTGCCTCGCCCTTGTTGCTGTTGTCGAAAACGATGTAGCTTTCGTGCTCGGCCAGGTATCGGCGTACCAGGTGGATCTGCCATTCGATCATTTCGGGCCGGTTGAAGGCCACGGTGGCGACGACCGCATCGCGGAATACCTGCTCTTGCCCCTGCAATTCGCTGACCGGTGCGGATGTCCTCAGAAAGCGAAACACCCGCCAACGATAGCGCAGCAGCGCCTCGCGCCTTGGCGGCCGGTTCAGCCTCTCCCACTCCGCCACGGTGATCGGGGGCTGATCGACGTCTTCCGGGGCGTCAGAAGCAACCATGTCGCGCCCCCGCATGGCTTAGTTCTGCTGGATCGAAATGCCCTTGTCGTCGATCTTGAGCTCGACGCCCTTGGGTTTGGTCTGCTCGCGATAGACATAGATGCCGAGCGCGATGACCACGACGACGAGCGCGCCGATGACGAGATAGAGCGTATTCTGTTTCATGGCGCGCTCTTTGCGTTGTCGAGCCTCAGGCTCGTTTCAGAACCTTGACCAGTACCAGCAGGATGATGGCGCCGATCGTGGCATGGATGATCGCGGCGAGAGTGCCGCGGCCGATGGAAAAGCCGATCCGCGGAAACAGCCAGCCGGCATGAACGCACCGACGATGCCCACGATGATGTTGCCGATCAGGCCGAAGCCGAAGCCGGAAACGATGAGACCGGCGAGCCAGCCGGCGATGGCACCGATGATGATGAAGACGAGCAAGCTTTCGACACCCATAGCGATTTCCTCCGAGCAAGAGGGCGACCGCGGACCGGAAAGCCCGAATCGGCCTCGACATCAACAGCTTAGGCTATTCGAAAGCAGCCGGCCTCACCAGCGGCGCGCTTATTGATCGTCGTCGTCGCTTGCGGCAGGGCGCCAGCTGGTCGGCTCGACCTTCTTTTGCGTGTGACTGTCGATATAGACCCACCAGCCGTCGTCGCGATATTGCGCGATGGATTCGTTGATGACGCCGTCGCTGTCCTTCCAGGTCACGGAGACCTTGGAGCCGTCTGTCGGCGCGGTCGCAATCGGCTTTCTGTCCGCCATGTCATTATCCCCAATTGCACCGACAAACTGAGCCGACAGAACGCGACGGCCTGTATCCGGTTCCAAACGGTCACCGGCCCGCGGAGCGCGCCAACGGCCCTCAGCTATGGGCGAAGATATCCTCTTCGTCCCAGCCCATCAGGTCAAGCTTGGCACGCGTCGGCAGGAAGCGGAAGCAGGCATCGGCCTCCTTGGTCCGCCCATCGCGCGCCAGCCGTCCGGCCAGTACATCGCGCAACCGGTGCAGATAGAGCACGTCGGAAGCCGCATATTCGAGCTGTTCGGGCGACAGCGTCTCGGCCGCCCAGTCCGACGATTGCTGCGCCTTGGACAGCCCGACGCCGAGAAGCTCGAAGCAGATGTCCTTGAGCCCGTGGCGGTCGGTATAGGTGCGGGTCAGCCGCGAGGCGATCTTGGTGCAGAACACCGGCTCCGGCATGACGCCGAACGCATTGTAGAGAACGGCAAGATCGAAGCGGCCGTAGTGGAACAGCTTGGTTACGCCACGGTTCCTCAGCAGGCTGACGAGGTTCGGCGCCTTCTTCTGGCCGGGCGCGATCTGGATGACGTCGGCGCTGCCGTCGCCGGGCGAAATCTGCACCACGCACAGCCGGTCGCGATGCGGATTGAGCCCGAGCGTTTCGGTGTCGATGGCCACTGCCCCGACATTGTAGTGCGAGAGGTCGGGCAGGTCGTTTTTATGGAAACGGATATCGGCCATTGTCTTCTCCGGTCGAGCCCTACAGTGCCCCCTGACCCGCAGGGGATGCTGCAGCGCTTTATCTTGTGGCCCGTCCTCGCCGCGATCGGCTGAAAAATCAACAGGAAAACAGGGGTTCCGCTGCTCAGCGCGTCAAGGCATCGAGAATCCGCGCCCAGGAGCGCTGGCCCTTGTGGAAGGAGCTGAGCTCGTATTTCTCGTTGGGCGAGTGGATGCGGTCGTCGTCGAGGCCGAACCCGACCAGCAGCGATTCCATGCCGAGATAGGTCTGGAAATCGCCGACAACCGGAATGGAGCCACCGCTGCCCGTCGTAACCGCCGGCTTCGGCCATTCGTCGGACAGCGCATTCTTGGCCTTGGCCAGGAAGGGCGAGTCGTAGGAAAGCTGGATTGCCGGCGAGCCGCCATGCGGATGGAATTCGACGGAACAGTCGGCCGGAATGCGCTCCTTGACGAACTTCTGGAACGCGGCCCGGATTTTTTTCGGGTCCTGCTTGTGGACAAGGCGAAACGAGACCTTCGCCGAGGCTTCGGCCGCGATCACCGTCTTGAAGCCCTTGCCGGTATAGCCGCCGATGATGCCGTTGAACTCGGCCGTCGGCCGCGCCCAGGTCAATTCCAGCACGGAGCGGCCCTTTTCGCCCGACGGGATCGACAGGCCGACCGGTCCCAGGAACGTCTCGGCAGTCTCGCCGAGCGTCTCCCATGATTTCAGGATCTGCGACGGCGTTTCCTCGACGCCATCATAGAAGCCGGGAATGGTGATGTGGCCGTCCTTGTCGTGGACATCGGCCAGCACCCTGGCCAGGACGCGGATCGGGTTGGCGGCGGCACCACCATAGAGGCCCGAATGCAGGTCGCGGTCGGCGGCCTTCACCGTGATCTCCTCACCCACCAGCCCGCGCAATCCGACGCAGATCGACGGCGTGTCGCGATCCCACATGCCGGTATCGCAGACCAGCGCGAAATCGGCCTTGAGTTCGCCGGCATTGGCCTCGAGGAACGGCTTCAGCGAAGGCGAACCGGATTCCTCCTCGCCCTCGAACAGGATGGTGATGCGGCAAGGCAGATTGCCATGCACCTGTTTCCAGGCGCGGCAAGCCTCGACGAAGGTCATCAACTGGCCCTTGTCGTCGGCCGACCCCCGACCGACGATCACCTTGTGGTCCGGCCCGACCTCCTTGACAGCAGGCGCGAACGGATCGCTTTCCCACAATTCGATCGGGTCGACCGGCTGAACGTCATAATGGCCGTAAAACAGCACATGCGGCGAACCGGCCGGGCCGTCATGGTGCGCAACCACCATCGGGTGGCCGGGCGTGTCGCGAACGCTGGCGTCGAAGCCGATCAGCTCGAGTTCGGCCACCAGCCATTCCGCCGCCTTGCGGCAGTCGGCGGCATAGGCTGGATCGGTGGAGATGGACTTGATCCTGAGCAAGCCGAACAGGCGCTCGAGGCTCTGGTCGAGATTCTTGTCGAGACGGTCGAGGACGGGGGAAACTGCGGACATATGTGAAGCCTTTCGATTCAGAACCGGAACCGTAAAGGCATGACGGGAAAACGAAAAGCCCGCGATCATTGGACCACGGGCTGCAAACGTCTCTGCGAGGCAAAAAAAGACCGCCGTGGTGGAGGGGGAACCACGGCGGCCTTCTACTCGAAACGATGCGGCAGCCCGGAGAGGGGGGATAGGCTGCCGCAGGTGTCCGGGATAGGCGGGGGACGGGCCTTGCTCCGGACTCGGCGAAAACTGCCGATGACGTGTATTTGGGTCTCTGAACGTGGCGATTCAAGGGCACGAAAATTACAGTTTTGTAACATGGGCGTGAGCAGGGTGACGGCGATCTGTCAGGGTGTTGCCGGAACCGATAGTCGAGGCTGCCTTTGGCATGGACCAAGCCGCCGCGCCGCGCTATCCCTGCCGGCATGAAAAAAGGCGATCATCTCTTCCTTGTCGACGGCTCCGGCTACATCTTCCGTGCCTATCACGCGCTGCCGCCGCTGACCCGCAAATCCGACGGCCTGCCGGTCGGCGCCGTTTCCGGCTTCTGCAACATGCTGTGGAAGCTGATGCTCGACGCCCGCAATACCGATGTAGGCATCGTGCCGACGCATTTCGCCGTCATTTTCGACTATTCGTCAAAAACCTTCCGCAACGACCTCTACCCCGAATACAAGGCCAACCGCTCGGCACCGCCGGAAGATTTGATCCCGCAATTCGGCCTGATCCGCCAGGCGACCAGGGCGTTCAACCTGCCCTGCGTCGAGATCGAAGGCTACGAGGCTGACGATCTGATCGCCACCTATGCGAGGCTCGCCTGCGAAGCCGGCGGCGATACCACCATCATCTCCTCCGATAAGGATTTGATGCAACTGGTTGGCGATACGGTCGCCATGTACGACCCGATGAAGGACCGCCAGATCGGAATTCCGGAGGTCATCGAGAAATGGGGCGTGCCGCCGGAGAAGATGGTCGACCTGCAGGCACTGACCGGCGATTCGGTCGACAATGTGCCTGGTGTGCCCGGCATCGGGCCGAAGACGGCGGCGCAACTGCTCGAACAGTTCGGTGACCTCGACACGCTGCTGGCCCGGGCCGGCGAGATCAAGCAGGACAAGCGCCGGGAATCGATCATCGCCAACGCCGACAAGGCGCGCATTTCTCGTCAGCTGGTGACGCTGATGAACGACGTACCGGTGACCGAGGGTCTGGAGGATTTCGTCCTGCACGCGCCCGACGGCCCGAAGCTGATCGGTTTCCTCAAGACCATGGAATTCACCTCGCTGACCCGCCGTGTCGCGGAAGCGACCAGCACCGAGGCCGGCGACGTCCAGGCCGTCGCGGTCACCGTCGAACGCGCCGATCATGCCCATGGCCCGGACGTTGGCGCCGGTTTGCCGCCGGTTGCCCGAAACGCGCCTGGCACTGAACCGGACGAAGCCGGCGGGACGGCGGAGACGTCAAAACAAGGCGATACCCCCTCCCTGCTCGCGGCACTAAGGCTGGAGCGCGCGGCCACCGGCAAGATCGACATTTCGGCCTATCACTGCATCCGCGATATCTCGACCCTGAAAGCCTGGGTCGCCGAGGCACGGGAGGCTGGCATCGCCGCCTTCGACGTCAGGGCGACATCCGCCGATCCGATGCAGGCGGAACTGATCGGCATGGCCATCGCCACGGCTCCCGGACGCGCCGCCTACATTCCCTTCGCCCACATGAGCGGCAATGGCGACCTGCTCGGTGGTGGCGCGCTCGAAAACCAGATTCCGCTGCGCGAGGCGCTGGCGGTGCTGAAACCGCTGCTCGAAGACAGATCGGTTCTCAAGATCGCGCAGAACCTGAAATACGATCTTGTCATCATGAGCCGCTACGGCATCGATGTCGCACCGTTCGACGACACCATGCTGATCTCCTACGTGCTCGATGCCGGTACGCCCCATGGTCACGGCATGGATGCGCTTGCCGAAAAGTGGCTCGGTCATACTCCTCTTCAGCTCAAGGACGTGACCGGCTCGGGCAAAAGCTCGGTCGGTTTCGATCAGGTCGACATCGACAAGGCGACGGCTCATGCCGCCGAAGACGCCGATGTGACGCTGCGGCTCTGGCTGGTGCTGAAACCGCGGCTTGCCGCCAAGGGCCTGGTGTCGGTCTATGAGCGGCTGGAGCGGCCGCTGGTGCCGGTGCTGGCGCGCATGGAACAGCGCGGCATCTCGGTCGACAGGCAGATCCTCTCGCGGCTCTCCGGCGAATTGGCGCAGGGCGCCGCTCGCCTCGAAGAGGAAATCTACCAGCTCATCGGCGAACGCATCAACATCGGTTCGCCAAAGCAGCTCGGCGACATCCTGTTCGGGCGCATGGGCCTGCCCGGCGGTTCGAAGACCAAGACCGGCCAGTGGTCGACCTCGGCGCAGCTTCTCGAAGATCTCGCTGCCGAAGGTCACGAACTGCCGCGCAAGATCGTCGACTGGCGCCAGCTGACCAAGCTGAAATCGACCTATACCGATGCGCTGCCCGGCTTCATCCACCCCGACACCAAGCGCGTCCACACCTCCTACGCGTTGGCCGCTACGACGACGGGACGCCTGTCATCCTCCGATCCGAACCTGCAGAACATCCCGGTGCGCACCGCCGAGGGCCGCAAGATCAGGACCGCCTTCATCACCGACAAGAGCCATCGGCTGGTCTCGGCCGACTACAGCCAGATCGAATTGCGGGTGCTCGCCCATGTCGCCGAGATCCCGCAACTGCGGCAGGCTTTCGCCGACGGCGCCGACATCCACGCCATCACCGCGTCGGAGATGTTCAACGTGCCGGTCGAAGGCATGCCCTCGGAGGTTCGCCGCCGCGCCAAGGCGATCAATTTCGGCATCATCTACGGCATTTCGGCCTTCGGTCTCGCCAACCAGCTGTCGATCCCGCGCGAGGAAGCCGGCAACTACATCAAGAAATATTTCGAGCGCTTCCCCGGCATCCGCGATTACATCGAGGAGACCAAGGCCTATGCCCGCGAGCACGGCTTTGTCGAAACGATCTTCGGCCGCCGCATCCATTACCCCGACATAAGATCGTCCAACCCCTCGCTCCGCGCCTTCAACGAACGCGCCTCGATCAATGCCCGCCTGCAAGGCACCGCCGCCGACATCATCCGCCGTGCCATGATCCGCATGGAGGAGGCGCTGGAAAAAGCAGGCCTTTCGGCACGCATGCTGCTGCAGGTGCATGACGAACTGATCTTCGAGACCGTCGAGGCGGAAGTCGAGGCGACGATCCCGGTCGTGCGTCATGTCATGGAAAACGCGGCGATGCCGGCGGTCTCAATGTCGGTGCCGCTGCATGTCGACGCGCGAGCCGCCAACAACTGGGACGAGGCGCATTAGCACCAACGCAAGTTGTGTTGAGATTCAGATCAGGCCGAGCCGAAAATGGTGGATTCCGAGAACCGGAGCGGAGCGTACTTTTCGTACGTGAGCACCGGAAGCGGCAGGAAGCCGCCATTTGCAGGCCGGCATCATCTGAATCTCAACTCACCTCAAGCCGCCTCAGCCAAACACTTGGCACATGTCCCGCGAAACTCGATCACCGCCTTCTTGGCGGCGAAGCCGGTGGAGCGCACCCATTCGTCCAAGCTGTGGCCGACATCGTGGTCTGACATTTCGGTGACCTGCCCGCATGTGTCGCAAATGGCGAAGGCAGTCATCGAATGGCTGTGGTCATGCGGCTCGGCGCAGGCGACGAAGGAATTGATGCTTTCAAGCCGATGCACGAAACCTGACTTCACCAGCGTGTCGAGCGCGCGATAGACCTGGAGCGGTGCGCGAAAACCGCGCTCGCGCAATTGGTCGAGCAAGGTGTAGGCACTGAGCGGTCCGCTGGCGGTCTCGAGTTTCTCGAGCACGCACAGCTGGTTTTTCGTCAGCACATCCCTTGCCGCCATGATCCTGTTTCCAACTCGCCTTGCGTCGCTTGCGCCGCGCACAAACGATCCATGTCCCATCCAGATAGCGACGAACAGGCATTTTTGCTACTGTTTCCAGCATTCTGCCCGCAAGGCCGCCGAGAACATCGATCGGAGCGGGGCAACAGGCAGGTTGCCCGCCGTTTTTCGCTTTGCCGGCTTATCGAGCGGACCTATTTCCTCGGCGGGCCTTTGCGCTCGGCAGAAGCCGCCCACAGATTGATGTCGGATTCGCGCGCGTATGTGTCGATCTCGGCGAGTTCGGCATCGCTGAAGTCGAGCGCCTTGAGCGCGCCGACGCAGTCCTCGACCTGCTCCGGCCGGCTGGCGCCGATCAGTGCCGAGGTCACCCTCCCCTTGCGCAGCACCCAGGCCAGCGCCATCTGCGCCAGCGTCTGTCCGCGCCTGCCGGCGATGGCGTCGAGCGCCTTGATGTTGGCGATGGTCTTGTCGTTGATGAAGGCTGTCTTCAGCGACTTGCCCTGCGACGCACGGCTGCCGTCCGGAATGCCGCCGAGATACTTGTCCGTCAGCATGCCTTGCGCCAGCGGCGAGAACACGATGGAGCCGACGCCGAGCCCTTCGAGCGTGTCGAGCAAGCCGTCTTCCTCCACCCAGCGGTTCAGCATCGAATAGCTCGGCTGGTGGATGACGCAAGGCGTGCCAAGCTGCTTCAAGATATCGGCCGCCTCGCGCGTGCGCTGCGAATTGTAGGACGAGATGCCGGCATAGAGCGCCTTGCCCGAGCGCACGGCATGGTCGAGCGCACCCATCGTTTCTTCCAGCGGCGTGTCGGGATCGAAACGGTGCGAATAGAAGATATCGACATAGTCGAGCCCCATCCGCTTGAGGCTCTGGTCGAGGCTGGCCAGAATGTATTTGCGCCCACCCCATTCGCCGTAGGGCCCGGCCCACATCTGGTAACCGGCCTTGGTCGAGATGATCAGTTCGTCGCGGTAGGCAGCGAAGTCGGTGCGCAGGATCTCACCGAAGGCGGTTTCGGCAGAACCGGGCGGCGGACCGTAATTGTTGGCGAGGTCGAAATGCGTGATGCCGAGGTCGAAGGCCTTGCGCGCGATCGCCTGCTTGGTCTTGTGCGGCGTGTCGTTGCCGAAATTGTGCCACAGGCCCAGCGAGATCGCCGGCAGCTTCAGGCCGGAGCGGCCACAGCGGTTGTAGACCATTTTCTCGTAACGATTTTCGGCGGGCGTGTAGGGCATCGGAAAATCCTCGAATGGAAACGAGCCGGTCGGCTGCATTCGTCACAACGCGGCGAGTTGGCTCTGCCCCCCACCCTTACCCTCTCTCCGTCGAAACGGGGAGAGGGTTGAGGTGTGCTGCCCTATTTCTTCTTCGCCAAAAGCGCCTTGGCTTCCTTGACGCCAAGTGCGGCCGGCCGTTCGCAGGTGGTCTGCATGGCGACGAACTTGCCGGTTTCGCCGGAACGCAGCAGGCTGGTCATCACGTCGACGGCGTGCAGCGCCAGCTCCATCGAACAGCGGTGCGGCCGACCTTCCGCGATCGCCACCGCCATATCGGCAAGGCCTGACGTGCGGTAGTTGGCCATCATGCCTTGCGAATGCATCTCGTTGGGCACGCCGAACGGATGCGGCCAGTTCGGCAGCTTCTTGACCGGCTTGGCCGCGACGGTGAAGCGAACGTCACCACCGAAGAAGTTCGGGTCCGGCACAAACACCGTACCCGCCTCGCCATAAAGCTCCATCGGCGCGTGGCCGTGGGCCCAGACGTCCCAGCTGGTGTTGAGCGTGATAACGGCGCCGTTCTCGAACTCCAGCAGCCCGTGGATGGTTGTCGGCGTGTTGACCGGTATCTTTTCACCCGCGCGCGGCTTTGAACTGATCGTGCGCTCCTTGGCCGGCGTCGTCGCGAAGGCCGCGACCTGCTTCACCGGCCCGATCAGCTGGATCAGATTGGTGATGTAATATGGTCCGATGTCGAGCACCGGCCCCGCGCCTGGCTGGAAGAAGAAATCCGGATTGGGGTGCCAGTGCTCCATGCCGTGGCCCATGACATGGCACGTGCCACTCGTGACCTTGCCAAGCTTGCCGGTGTCGATCAGGTTGCGTACCAGCTGGTGCGCGCCGCCGAGGAAAGTGTCTGGCGCCGAGCCGATGCGCAGACCCTTTTTCTCCGCCCGCTTCTTAAGGTCGAGCCCTTCCTTGACCGACAGCACGAACGGCTTTTCCGAATAGACGTGCTTGCCGGCGTCGAGGATCTGCTTTGACACCTCATAGTGCACCGCCGGGATGGTCAGGTTGACGATGATGTCGATGTCGTCGGCCTTGAGCAGGTCTTCGACGGTGTCGGCGCGCAGCTTGAACTCCTTCGCCCGAGCCTTGGCCGCCTCCATGTTGATGTCGGCGCAGGCACGCATTTCAATGCCGCGGAACAGCGGCGCCAGCGAAAAATACGCCTTCGAGATGTTGCCGCAGCCGATCACGCCGATGCCAAGTTTCTTTGCCATGCTGGTTGCTCCTAATAGGTTTTGGCGGCTGCGATGGAGCGGCGGGCGAAACGCTCGATGTCGTTGGGGTTGTCCTGTTCCATGACGTAGTATTGGGCAGCACTCCTGGCACGCAACACCTTGATCAGGGCGGCCCAGTCGATGGTGCCATGGCCGACATCCGACCAGCCATCCTCATCCAGCCCCTCGCCGGGCTTGGCCATGTCCTTGACGTGGACGGCGCTGATGCGCTTGCCGTGTTTCTCGATCCACGGCAGCGGATCATCGCCGCCGCGCACCACCCAGGCAACGTCCATCTCCCAGCTGACATCGGGCGCGGATGACAGGATGTGGTCCTGCGGCACCGATCCGTCGGCAAGTTTCTTGAACTCGAAATCATGATTGTGCCAGGCAAAGCCGTAGCCGGCCTTTTTCGCGGCATCACCGACCTTGGCCAGGCGTTCGCCGAAACCACGCCAGCCGGCCACGTCGGATGGCCGCTGGTCGGGCATCAGGAAAGGACAGATGAGCAGCGTGATACCGAGTGCGTCGGCGGTTCTGCGCACGCCGTCAAAATCGTTCTCGAGCGCGTCGATCGAGAAATGCCCAGTCGGCATGGCAAGCCCGTTCCTGTCGAGCTCGGCGCGGAATGCCTGGGGATCATCATAGACGCCGCCGAAACCTTCGACCTGGGCGTAGCCGAGCTTGCCGAGCATGGCGAGCACACCGTCCCAGGGTTGGAAATTGCGGGCGCTGTAAAGTTGGAATGACCAATTCATCGTCTCTGTCCGTTTTGCTTGGGGATCGTCGTTGGAAGGTTGGTTCTCGGAAGCTAGATGCGTGTGCCGGTTGCGGTGTCGAAAAGCGAGGCGCGCATCGGATCGAATCCAAGCGTCACCGCCTCGTCGTTCTTGGGCGTGCGTTCCGAGGTCACTCGGACGCTGAAATTCTGCTGGGCAAGCTTCAGCCAGACCAGCGTGTCGGAGCCCATGGGTTCGACCACCTCGACATTGGCGGCCATCGAGAACGGCCAGCCGGTGCCGCTGTTCAGGCTGACATGCTCGGGCCTGATACCGAATGTGACGGGGCCGGGAGCCGGAGGCTTGGCAAAGTCGTAAGTGCCGAGCGGGATCTTGATATCCCCGGCCGCGAACCGCCAGCCGCCGTCGGCGTCTTCCAGGTGGCCATCGACGAAGTTCATTGCGGGCGAACCGAGAAAGCCGGCGACGAAGCGGTTGACCGGACGGTTGTAGATGGTCTGCGGCGCATCGAGTTGCTGGATGACGCCGCCCTTCATCACCGCGATGCGGTCGGCCAGCGTCATCGCCTCGATCTGGTCGTGGGTGACGTAGATCATGGTGTTCTGCAGCTTGCGATGCAGCAGCTTGATCTCGACGCGCAGTTCGGCGCGCAGCTTGGCGTCGAGATTGGACAGCGGCTCGTCGAACAGGAACACGTCGACATCGCGCACCAGCGCCCGTCCGATGGCGACGCGCTGGCGCTGGCCGCCGGAAAGTGCGGCCGGCTTACGCTGCAGCAGCGGTTCGATCTGCAGGATTTCAGCCGCCCGCGTGATCCGCTTGGCGATCTCTTCTTTTGGCGTGCCGGCGACACGCAGCCCGAAGGACAGGTTCTTCTCCACCGTCATTTGCGGATAGAGCGCATAGGACTGGAACACCATGCCAATGCCGCGGTCCTTGGGCTCTTCCCAGGTGACGTTCTTGCCCTTGATGAAGATGCGGCCTTCGGAAACGTCGAGCAGGCCGGCAATGCAGTTGAGCAAGGTCGACTTGCCGCAGCCGGACGGCCCGAGCAGCACGATGAACTCGCCATCGGCGACATCCAGATTGAGCGTCTCCAGGACGGTCACCGCGCCGAAATTCAGCGACAGGTCCTGGATCGAAACGCTGGTATCGTTGGCTGCCGTCATCGCCATCACCCCTTCACCGCGCCGGCGGCGATGCCACGTACGAAAAGCTTGCCGGAGATGAAGTAGACGATGAGCGGCACAAGCCCGGTCAGGATGGTTGCGGCCATATTGACGTTGTACTCCTTCACGCCTTGCACCGAATTGACGATGTTGTTGAGCTGCACCGTCATCGGATAGGTGTCGGGGCGGGTGTAGACGACGCCGAACAGGAAGTCGTTCCAGATGCCGGTCACCTGCAGGATGATGGCGACGACGAAGATCGGCAGCGACATCGGCAGCATGATGCGCAGGAAGATGCCCCAGAAGCCGGCACCGTCGACACGTGCCGCCCGGAACAGCTCCTCCGGCATCGAGGAGAAATAATTGCGGAACAGCAGCGTCAGGATCGGCATGCCGAAAATGGAATGGACGATCACCAGCCCGCTGAGGCTGCCATAGAGGCCGATCTCGCGCAGGATGATGACGATCGGATAGATCATCACCTGGTAGGGAATGAAGGCGCCGACGATCAGGATGATGAAGAACGTATCGGCGCCCTTGAAGCGCCAATTGGCCAGTGCATAACCGTTCACCGAGGCGATGGCGATCGACAGCAGCACTGACGGCACGGTGATGCGCACCGAATTCCAGAAGCCGCGCGAGAGCCCGTCGCAGTTAAGGCCGGTGCAGGCAGTCGACCACGCTTTGACCCACGGTTCGAAAGTGATCTCGAGCGGCGGTGAGAAGATGTTGCCGAGCCGGATCTCCGGCATGCCCTTGAGCGAGGTGACGACCATGACGTAGAGCGGCAAGAGGTAGTAGACCGCCATGACGAACAATGTGCCGTATAGGAAGACGTTGCGGCGCGAAATCACGCGGCGCGGCTTCGGGCCGTAGGGATCGGTGATGCCCTGGCGCGCGCCGGCGGCGGTGCTTGCTTGAGCGGTGATGTCTGCCATGCTCATTTGCGCCGCCCGAACTCGAGATAGGCCCAGGGCACGATGACGATCACCACCGAGAGCAGCATCATGGTCGAGGCAGCAAAGCCCTGGCCGAGGTTCTGGGCGAAGAACATATAGTCGTAGACGTATTTGGCCGGCACTTCGGAGGCGATGCCTGGGCCGCCGCTGGTCTGGGCCACGACGAGGTCATAGACCTTGACGATGCCGGCAGCGATGATGACGAGCGTGGTGATGAAGACCGGCCGCATCATCGGGATGACGATGAACAGATAGGTCTTCCACATCGGGATCCCATCCACCCGCGCCGCCTTCCAGATGTCCTCGTCAATGCCGCGCAGGCCAGCCAGCATCAGGCACATGATGAGCCCTGTGCCTTGCCACAGCGCCGCGATCGATATGCCGTAGATGACGATGCTGGAATTGTAGAGCGGGTCGAAGCTGAAGCTCGTCCAGCCTAAGTCACGGACCACATGCTGGATGCCGAAATCCGGATTGAGCAGCCACTGCCAGACCAGGCCGGTGACGATGAAGGAGAGCGCGAAAGGATAGAGGAAGATGGTGCGCAACGTGTCCTCGAAGCGGATCTTCTGATCGAGCAGTGCTGCAAGCAGGAAGCCGATGACCAGCGAGAACACCAGCGAGATCGCGCCGTAGATCAGCAGGTTCTCGATCGAGATCAGCCAGCGCGGCGTCGCCCACAGCCGGTAATATTGGTCGAGCCCGACGAAATTCAGCCGCGGCAAGAGCTTCGAATTGGTGAAGGAATAGAGCACCGTCCAAACGGTGCCGCCGACGAAAACCACCATGGCGGTGAGGATCATCGGGATCGAGGCGACCTTCGCATTGAGGTTGCGGAACAGAAGGTTGGGGCGTTCGCTCTTGCTCATCTCGTCAGCCGGCTGGGTAAGGGCGGTGCATTCCCGGCCCTGCATTCGCAAGGCCGGGAGCGAGGTGGCTTGCCGCCAGCGTCAGTCCGCCGAAGCGATGAGGTCGGCGAAGCGCTTCTGTGCGTCTTCGACGGTCAATTCCGGCTTGGCGAAGAATTCGGCGAAAAGGTCTTCCTTCTGCTTCTGGGTGTCCTGCGAAAGCAGTTGGTCCGTCCATGGAATGACGGCGCCCTTGGCGAGGATGGCGAGGCCTTTCTTCATGCAGTCGTTCGCCGCGTTGAGATCGACGTCGCCGCGCACCGGCAGGGAACCCTTCTTCAGATTGAAGGCAACCTGCGTCTTGGGATCGAGCAGCGTCTCGGCCAGCACCTCCTGCGCCTTGCTCTTGTCGGCATCCTTGAGCAGCGGGAAGTAGAAGGCGTCGCCGCCCGTGGCTATGACCTCGTTCAGCCCAAGGCCCGGCAGGCAGGTATAGTCCTTGCCGGCGGTCTTGCCGGCAACCTGGAACTCGCCCTGTGCCCAGTCGCCCATGATCTGGCCACCCGCCTTGCCGGTGATGACCAGGTTGGTCGCCTGGTTCCAGTCCTGCACATTGGTGTCCTTCGCCATCTTGCGGGCATCGTCCGCGGCCTTGAAGACCTTGGCGACTTCGGGCCCGGCGGCGAACTTGGCATCCTTGTCCTTGTAGACCTTGAGGAACGTGTCCGTGCCGCCCACAGCCGCAAGCAGCACGTCGAAGGCACCGGAGGATTGCCAGGCTTGCCCGCCGACGGCGAGCGGGATGATGCCGGCCTTCTCCAGTGCCGGCGCTGCCGCCACGAATTCATTCCAGTCCTTCGGCAACGGCACGCCGGCCTTCGCGAAGGCTTCGTTGGACAGCCACAGCCACTGCCAGGAATGGATGTTGACGGGCACGCAATAGATCTTGCCGTCGATGGTGCAGCCGTCGAGCAGGCTCTTCGGCCGCACGACATCAGTCCACTTGCCCTTGGTGGCGACGTCGGTGAGGTCGCGCATCAGGCCGGCCTGCACCAACTCTTCCGCCTGCCGGCCGTGGTTGAACTGCGTGGCGCCCATCGGATCGCCACCGGTGATGCGGCTGATCATGATCGGCCGCGCCGTGCCGCCGGAGCCGGCAATGGCGCCGTCCACCCAGTGGTTGCCGGTCGCATCGAATGCCTTGGCAAGTTCCGCAACCGCCGCGGCCTCGCCGCCTGAAGTCCACCAATGGGTGACTTCCAGGTCCGTCGCGGCCGCCTGGCCGGCAAATTGCAGTGCAGCCGTCGCCGCCAGGGCAGCGGTCAAAAATCTGTATCGCATTTCGGCTCCTCCCAGAATCTGAAACGTTACAGATTTTCGATACGGCAATTGCGCGGGCTGTGCAACCCATCAACGAAGCGCCCTCGATATTTTTTCGGGCCGCGAACAAATCCGCCTGAATGATCGCGCTTCTCATGCACTGCAGCATGGTTTGCTGCGGCGCAAACACCGAAATGCCGCCTGATACGGGCAAAAGGCGGCGGCAGGGCGATTTCTCCTGGAATCCCAATGCGTTTCGCAAAAAGAACCATCCACCTCGTGACGAGGACATACATCTCGATACTGGCAATCTGTAACGTTTCAGTATATTGACGCTTTGCCGGGGCTGGGACGCATATCGTATCGCTATGACGGCGATTGCCGACATGGCCCGCGGCTGCTATGCGCCTGACGGGCGGGACGAATGGACAGACAGCGTACGGACAAGAACGGGGAGAACTCGGCACAGGGACGGCCGACGTTGAAGACGCTTGCCTTCATGACCGGGCTCGGCGTCACCACCGTGTCACGCGCCTTGAAGGATGCCCCGGAAATCGGCGCCGAAACCAGGCGCCGCGTCCAACTCGTCGCCAAGCAGATCGGCTACCGGCCGAACCGCGCCGGCGTGCGTCTGCGCACCGGCAGGACCAATGTCATCAGCCTCGTGCTCAACACCGACCGCGAGATCATGAGCTTCGTCTCGGACATCATCTACGGCGTTTCGGAAGTGCTCGCCGAAACGCCCTATCACCTGATCGTCACGCCTTATTCCCGCTCGCAGGATCCGATGGAGCCGATCCGCTATCTCGTCGAGACCGGCTCGGCCGATGGCGTCATCATCTCGCGCACCCAACCGAACGATCCACGCGCCCGCTACATGCTCGAGCACGGCATGCCCTTTGCCACGCATGGCCGCACCGACATGGGCCTGGTCCACCCCTACCATGACTTCGACAACCATGTATTCGCGATGGAAGCCGTGCGCCGCCTGGCGAGCATGGGCAGGCGCAAGCTGGCGCTTCTGTCGCCGCCACCCGGGCTGACCTATTATGGCCACACGCTGAACGGCTTTGCCGATGCGCTGAGCGAGGTCGGCGCCAGCGAAATTCCGTTCAACACCGTTTCCATCGATCACACGATCGAGCAGATCAGGACCAGGACCGCGCAGGTGATGCGCCGCGAGAACAGGCCGGACGGCTTCGTCAGCAGCGCTGCCGCCGCGACACTGGCTATCGTCGCCGGCATCGAAGATGCCGGCCTCAAACTTGGCCGCGACGTCGATGTCGTGTCCAAGCAGTCGTCGGACCTGTTGCACCTGTTCCGGCCGGAATTGCTCGTCGTCAACGAGAACTTCCGCCTGGCCGGCTCCGATCTCGCCCGCTCCGTGCTCGGCTGGATCGGCGGCGCCGCACCCGGCTCGCTGCAGCGCCTGGTCGCCACCAGCGAGGTTCAGGCGTTCAGACCCCCGGTTTCCGTTTAGGCTCTTGGGCCGGCTTGTCAGCCAGCCGCACCGCTTCCCCACGGCCCATGGAACGCGCCTTTGTCGTCGATACGCTCGAAGCCGTGCGCGCCGAAGAAGTCGCGTTGCGCCTGGATCAGGTTCGAGGTGCCGCGGCCCTGGCGATAGCTGTCGAAATAGGCAAGTGCGGAAGACAGCGCCGGAACCGGCGAGCCGGCCTCCGAAGCCCTCGCCACGATGCGGCGCAGCGACGGATGCGCTTCCTGCATCAGCGAGATGAAGGCCGGCGCCATCAGAAGGTTGGTCGAGGCGCCGCCCTTGCTGAAGGCTTCCGCCATGGTGTCGAGCATCTGCGAGCGGATGATGCAGCCGGCGCGCCAGATCCTGGCGATGGTCGGCATCGGCAGGTTCCAGTTGAATTCCTTCGACGCGCCGCTCATCACCGCAAAACCTTGGGCGTAGGCGGCGATCTTGCCGGCGAACAGCGCCAGTTCCAGATCTTTCAGCAAGGCGTCCTTGTCACCGGAAATCTTCGTCACGCCGATGTTGCCATAGGCCTTTTCCGCCGCCAGCCGCTCGTCCTTGATCGACGACAGAACGCGCGCCGCCACCGCCGCCTCGATCGCGGTGGCCGGGATGCCGAGCTGCTGCGCCTCGATGACCGACCATTTGCCGGTGCCCTTCTGGCCGGCGCGGTCGAGGATGATGTCGACCACCGGTTTGCCGGTCTTCGGATCGTCGGCGGCCAGCACCTTGGCGGTGATCTCGATCAGGTAGGAGTTGAGCCGGCCCTTGTTCCAGTTGGCAAACACCGTGCCGATCTCTTTCGGGCCCATGCCCAGGCCGTCGCGCAGGATGCCGTAGATCTCCGCGATCATCTGCATGTCGGCATATTCGATGCCGTTGTGGATGGTCTTGACGAAATGTCCGGCGCCGTCGGTGCCGAGCCATGCCGCGCAGGGTTCGTCCTTGAATTTGGCGGAGATCGCCGTCAGCACCTTCTCGACGCGCTTCCATGAGTCCTCCGTGCCGCCGACCATGATCGACGGCCCGTGGCGTGCCCCCTCCTCGCCGCCGGACACGCCCATGCCGATGAAGGTGAGACCCGAACCGGAAAGCTCGGAGAAGCGCCGCATCGTGTCGCGGAAATTGGCGTTGCCGGCATCGATGACGATGTCGTTGGCCGACAGCACGCCACGCAGTGCCGCGATCTGTTCGTCGACCGGCTTGCCGGCCAGCACCATGATGATGATCGGGCGCGGCGGCCGGATCGCGGCGGCGAGCTCTTCAAGGCTGTAGCAGGGCACGACCATGTCCCTGAGTGCGCCGGCATTCTCGACAAAGGCATCGGTGCGCGCCCTGGTGCGGTTGAAGACAGCGATGCGGTGCCCGTGCTCGGCGATGTTGAGCGCCAGGTTGGAGCCCATCGTGCCAAGGCCGATCAGGCCGATTTCGGCTTTTTCCATCGTTTCTTCCCTGCTCTCGGATCGTTTGTTGAGACCGCGATTTTGCGGGCGATGATTGACGGGCCTTGACGCCTGCGTCAACCGCCTCGCCGAATTGTGTTGCCCGGATTGTCGGTCGTGCCCGTGTAGAGGTACCTGGCAGTCCCGCCTACGGCCTGATGTCGACGGGCGCCTCGATCTTCACCATCTGAAAATCCGAGACCAGTATGTCGATGCGCACCGTCCACCGGCCGGGCAGCGGAATGACGAGGTTGTCGACGCGCCAGCTGCCGTCGCCGGGCTTGGTTGCCGCGCGCTTCAAGGGCTCGATGCCGGAATCGGGCTTTGACAGCACAAGCGTTACCTCCTTGGCGTCGAGCGGGCCGAAATCGCCGCTCATGATGACCATCGAGGCAACGACCGGGCCGGCATGGCCTGGAGTGATGTTGAGATCGGCCATCGCTTGCAGCGCGTGGATATGGACCGACACCGGTTGCGCTGCCGCGATCGCCAGGGCTCGTGGCGGCGGTGTGAAGCGCCAGCCCGCGGCAACGCCGAAAATCGCCAACACGATCAACATCTCGACGCCGATCGAGCGGACCAGCCTGCGTTGAACTTCCGTCGATCCCGCCTCGGCCGATGCCGTGAGTTTCCAGCGGTTGACGGCAGCGAGCGTGAACAGAAAGACCAGCAGCCCGAGCTTGATCAGCAGCAGCCTTCCATAGGCGGTGTCGACCAATGCCGCGGGCGTTTGCACCTGGATGACGGCAAGCACGGTGCCGGCAGCGGCAAGCACGGCCACCACGGGCAGGATCGCCCAAGAAAATCGCCGCAGGAATGGCGTGGCCTCCGCCGATTGCCCCTTGAGCGCCAGCCCGAGTGGGACCAATGCGCCGACCCACGACGCGATGCAGACGCCATGCAGGAACACCATCGGCCGCGTCAGCCATTGCGGTTCGGCGGCACTGGCATGGCCGCTGGCGGCAAGGGCAATCCCCACCCCGGCCAGGCCGGCCAGCGCCAATGGCTTGGCGGTGGCACGGGGACCGGCCAGCGACAGCAGGCCAAGCCCCAGCGCGATCAGCGCGACCAGCACCGTCCAGCCGAAGCTGGTGCCGAGCCCGGTCCGCCAGATGACCGATTGTGCCAGATGGGAGAGCGGCGCCCCGAGTGCATCAAGCCCCTGCAATCCGAGCGACAGGGACGACGCGACCAGCCCGCTCAGGATTGCAGCTGCAACGAAGCGTTGCCCGGCACGGGCACTTCCGGCCAACCAGGCAAGCGCGAAGGCGCCGCCAACGCCGAGGAAGAGGCCGACGTAGAGAAAGATTTTGCCCGCCCAGATAGCCGACCGCAACGGCCAGTCGACGGTTTCGGATACGGCCGGCGGTTCGCTGGGCGCTCCGATGGAAAACAGCAGCGATCCGCCGACGGGATGACCGTCTGCGGAGATGACGCGCCAGCTCAAGACATGCGTGCCCGACTTGAGCGGCTGCGGATTGTCGATCTCGACGGTCTGGTCGCTGAGACGAAAGGCGGTCAGTGGAACCGGCTTGCCGTCGGGCTTCACCAGCGTCAGCACCAGAGGCGAGACCGGCTCGCTGAAGGTCAGCGAGAACTGCGCCGGTCCCTGTGCCAGCACCGCGCCGTCGGCCGGGTCGGTCTTGATCAGCGCGGCATGGGCAAAGGCCTGATCTGACACGGCAAGGCTGGCAAGAAACACGATCACAGCCAACAGGCCGACGGCAAGCCGGCCGGTGCGTTTGCCGGTCATGCAAGCCGTTTGCAGGAGGGAGGTCGTGCTCATGTCACCGCCACGAAAAAAGAGCGGCGCACTCGAAAGAGCGCGCCGCCTGGGAGATCATTTCTTCGGCAGCAGCTTGATGCCGGGTGCCGGGCTTTCCAGTGCGTCTTCATCCTGCCCTGCCGCTGGAATCTCGATCCAGCGATCGGCTGCACCGTCGCATTCCTGCACGACCGGGAAATAGAGTTTTTGGCCGACGGGGAGATCCGCCGTCAGCGTCGCGCGGAAAACGAACTCGTCATAGAATTCATCGGGCAGGTTGCCGCCGCTCCAGTCGACCTCCTTGACCCCATCGGTCACCGCCTGACCGTAGAGCTGGTAGGATTTCTCGTACTTGCCCTTCTTGGTCTGCAGCGTCCAGCCGGGCTTCGGCATCGGCTTGATCGCGATCACCCCTTCCGGAATCTGCACGCGCACGGCGGTCGTCGCCTTGCCGTCGCAGCCATGCGGCACGCGCAAAACGGCCTTGTAGGTCGAGCCGACCGCCGCCTCCTGGGTTTCGAACGTGATATGCGCGAAGGCGGCGCTGGTTCCGAGCGCGAGAAGTGCGCCGGCCGACAAAAGATATTTGTTCATGATGGTCCCTCGGATTTTCAAGATTTGTCGAGCTGGCGCGGTCAATTGGCGTGATCGTCCACGGCGCCGCCGCCCATGCCTTCGACGGCGAAATCGACGCTGACGGCGCCGGCCTTTTCGAAGGTCAGGGTGGCGGAGAACTTTTCGCCCTGTTTGGGTTGCCGCTTCAGGCCCATGAACATCAAATGATAGCCGCCAGGTGCAAGGGCTACCTTGCCGCCGGCCGGAATTTCCAGGCCGCCGGCAACCGGCCGCATGGTCATGACGCCGTCCTTGACGCCCATCTCATGCAGCTCGGCCTTTTCGGAGACATCGGAGGAAATCGACACCAGCCGATCCGGCGCACTGCCCTTGTTGGTGATGGTGAAATAACCGCCGGCCACTTTGGCGCCGGCCGGCGTGGCGCGCGACCAGGGGTGGCCGATCTCAAGATCGCCAACCTTGAACTCATGCGCGAGGACGGACTGGGCGCCTGTGAACAGCAGCGCAAGAGCCAGCACGGCAATGCCGACACGCTCTTCGATGCCGCGTAGAATGCTGCCCGGCTCAGGACGCGCGGCGTCAGGGAAAAAATAGGACATGGTTGCTCCATGAAGTGAAGGTCGCGCCGTTGCCGGTCGCGAGCAGTTAGATCTTTGGATGGGTACGCCCACGAAAGGTTCCGCCGGGCAAACAGGCTCAGGCCGTCAGCGGCGGCGCGCGCGGGTTCGACGGCGAGCGCTCACGCGCAAAGTCGAGATGGATGGCCGCCGGGAAGACAAAGGCGACCGTTTCAAAGGAAAGGCTGCCCGGCGCCAGACCGGCATTGGGCGGCGGCGCAAAGGCCGCCGAAACCATGCTGCAGCCGAGCACGCAGCATGCCGGCAGATGGGACGGCGGCTGGTTGCCGCCCGGAAGCTGGGTTGCGCCTTCATGGGTACAGATGACGTTGCCAAAAGCGTCGAGTTGCGATGCATTGGGACCGGCGCCGAAGGCGAATGCACCAAGCGTCGACTGGAGCAACAGCAGATAGGCCGCGACAAGCGCGACCGGCATGCTCCATCGTCTCCTCGATACGCCCAAAGCCCTGCCTCTTCGCAGCAACCAACCATATCTAGCACGGGGCCGGCGGGTGGAAAATCGCCAAATCGCCGCGGCGGCAACGCGGCAGGCCCAAGGCATGTCGCCCAGAAGTGTATAGCGGTTTTGGGACAACATGCATGAAACAGGGCTCCGAGCCGCGATGCGGCTCAGTGTTTTTGCAGCGACCGGCTCTCCGGGATCGAGGTCAGCAATGTCTGGCGCGCCGACTTCAAATGCTTGCGGCAAGCGGCGTCGACCTTGCCGAGATCGCGTGATTTCAGCGCTTCTATGTAGACCAGATGCTCACCGATCGCGACTTCGTTGCGCTCGCGTTCCTGCGCCTTGTTCCACTGGTAATGGTAGTGGAAGATCATGGCGATGACATCGTAGAAATCGACGATGAAGCGATTGCGCGATGCCCGGTGGATCAGCCGGTGGAAGCGCTCGTCGAGTTCGGAGAACTCGGTGAAGCGGGCGGCTATGTCGTTTGCCAGCTGGCGATGCTCGTCTTCCAGGCGGTCGAGATCGGTCCAGACTGCGCTGTCCTGCGGTAAAGCGGCAAAGGCGGCCGCCGAGCGCAGTTCGAACATCTCGCGGATTTCGGTCAGCTCCAGCGCGAAAGCGCGCGTAAAGCCCTTCAGCACCCAATGACTGTTGCGACGTTTCTCGATCAGGCCGAAGCGGGAGAAGCGGATCAGGAACTCGCGCACGCTGGTGGTGCCGACGCCGATCTCGCGCGCCAGTTCGAGTTCGTTGATCTGCATGCCGGCTTCGGCGCCGCCGGCGAGCAGCCGACGCATGAACGACCGTTCGATGATCTCGGCCAGCGTGTCTGTCTCTTCCTCGGGGAAGAAATCATCGGGAAGCGGTTCGCGCAGCACCGTCTTGGCGCGCTTGTTCCAGGCGATCAGCCCGGTCTCTTCCATGCGCGCGAGAATGGTGCGCACCGTGGTCCGGCTGACGCCAAGCAAGGTGCCCAGTTCCGGCTCCGAAGGCAGGCTGCGCGTTTCGTCGAGCAGCCGCAGGCAGCGGTTGTAGGCATCCTTGTAGACGTTGTTGCTCTTCGACATCCCTGACCCGTTGCACGCCGTCGCTTGCAGCGGACGGTTTGAAGCGCAATATGACGTTCGCATGGCTCTGAGAAGCGAAATTGCTTCCCGGAACAACCCGGAGACATGCGGAACTCCCCACGAAAAAACAATTGACGCAAAACTGTTTTTTCACGATAAAAGACAATATCTCTAAACAGGCGCGTGTCAATCCGCCCCGCGCAACCCAGGATCACCCAGGAAACCGCCCGTGAACGCCTCCAACTGCATTCTTCTGTCCCCCGCCGACAATGTCGCCGTCGCCAACGGCCGCATCGAGATCGGCACCGCGCTGCCGGGCGGTGCCGTCGCCAGTGCGCTGATCGAGCCCGGCCACAAGGTGGCGATCAAGCCGATCGCCGCCGGCGAGGCCGTGGTGAAATACGCCCAGGCGATCGGTCGCGCGACACAGGACATCGCAGCCGGCGAGCACGTGCATTCGCACAATCTGGTTTTCGAATCCGGCCGCTTGCCGGTCGTGCCGCCGAGCGAGGCCGAGCACGCGACGGAGGCCGACCGCGCCCGCACCTTCATGGGCTATCGCCGCGCCGATGGCCGCGCCGGCACGCGCAACTTCATCGGCATCGTCGCCAGCGTCAATTGCTCGGCCACCGTCTGCCATTCCATCGCCGATACCGCCAACCGCACGCTGTTGCCGAAATACCCCGGCATCGACGGCTTCGTGCCGATCGTGCACGGCCAGGGCTGCGGCATGAGCGGCACCGGCGACGGCATGATGGTGCTGCACCGCACGCTTGCCGGCTATGCCCGCCACCCGAATTTCGGCGGCGTGCTGATGGTCGGCCTCGGCTGCGAGGTCAACCAGCTCACCCTCTACGGCCAGAAGGGCGTCGCTGCCGGCAAGCGCCATTTCAACATCCAGGACGCCGGCGGGTCGCGCAAATCGGTGGAAAAAGCGATGGGCGTGCTGGCCGAGATCGCCGAGGAAGTCGGCCAGTTGAAGCGTGAGCCGATCCCGGTCAGCGAGATCGTCGTCGGCCTGCAATGCGGCGGCTCCGACGGCATGTCGGGTATCACGGCCAATCCGGCGCTGGGCGCGGCTGTCGACATCCTGGCCGGCGTTGGCGGTATCGGCATCCTCTCCGAGACCACGGAAATCTACGGCGCCGAGCATCTGCTTGCCTACCGCGCGGCAACGCCGGAGATCGCGCAGAAGCTCGACGGCTTCGTGAAGTGGTGGGAGGACCACGTCGCCAAGCATGGCGCCTCGATCGACAACAATCCCTCGCCCGGCAACAAGCGCGGCGGCCTCACCACCATCCTGGAGAAGTCCCTCGGTGCGGTCGCCAAGGGCGGCCAGACGCCGCTCAACGGCGTCTTCGGTTACGCCGAAAAAGTCACCGGCAGTGGCCTGGTGTTCATGGATACGCCTGGCTACGACCCGGTTTCGGCGACCGGCCAGGTGGCGGGCGGCGCCAACGTCATCGTCTTCACCACCGGCCGCGGCTCCTGCTTCGGCTGCCGTCCGACGCCGTCGATCAAGGTCGCCACCAACTCGACCATGTACCACCAGATGGAAGAGGACATGGACGTCAATTGCGGCGTCATCGCCTCGGGTGAAAAGACCATCGCCGGCATGGGCCGCGAGATCTTCGAACTGATCGTCGAAACGGCTTCCGGCCGCAAGACCAAGAGCGAGGACTTCGGCTACGGCGACAACGAGTTCGTGCCCTGGCATCTGGGCGCAACACTTTAGATTTTACTGATATAAAATAGACGGCGCGCCGGTCAGCGGCGGGCAACGGGGAGGTTTTGCATGGAAAAACGCCGTATCGGTCGGACAGCTCTGGAGGTCACCGAAGTCAGTTTCGGCGGCGCCGCACTTGGCGGCCTTTACCGCGCCTGTTCGCGCGAAGCGGCGATGGAGACGCTGCAGGGCGCCTGGGATGCCGACCTGCGCTATTTCGACACCGCACCCTTCTACGGTTTCGGACTGTCGGAGCGCCGCTTCGGCGACTTCCTGCGTTACAAGCCGCGCGATTCCTATGTGCTGTCGACCAAGGTCGGCCGGCTGTTTCGCCCGGTGCCGGACGATCAGGTTCCCGATCACTCCTATGTCGATCCGCTGCCCTTCGCGCTCGACTACGACTATTCCTATGACGGCATTATGCGGTCGGTCGAGTTCAGCTATGCGCGGCTTGGCCTAAACAGGATAGACATCCTGTTTGTCCACGACATCGGCGCCTACACCCATGGTATCGAGAAGACCAAGCTGCATTTTCGCGACCTGATGGATGGCGGCCTCAAGGCACTCGAAGAGCTGAAACGGACTGGCGTCATTTCTGCCTATGGGCTTGGCGTCAACGAGGTGCAGATCTGCCTGGACGTGATGCGCCGGGCGCCGCTCGACTGCATCCTGCTTGCCAGCCGCTATTCCCTGCTCGACCGCAGTGCCGAAGCGGAGTTGCTGCCGCTATGCCGGGCACAGCAGACCTCCTTGGTCATTGGCGGCGTGTTCAACTCCGGCATCCTGGCGACCGGCCCGGTGCAAGGCGCACATTTCGACTACCGCCCCGCCAGCCATGACGTGCTCGACCGCGTCGGCGCAATGGAAAGGATCGCCGCCGAGGGTGGCTATCCGCTCGCCGCCGCAGCGTTCCAATTCCCCTTGCATGAAGCTGCCGTCGCCACCGTACTGACCGGCACCGCCAAGCTGGCAAATCTGACGCGCAACCTCGAGCTGCTCGACATCGACGTACCGGAAACGGAATACGCCAAATATCGTCCCTACACGCTGGTGCAGGAGCTGGTGTGAAACTTCATGTTCCTTCGGCACATGGAGGAATGGATATTCCATATTGACGAATTGGTGGAATTAATATTCCATACGTTCCCAGAACGGAACGGAAGCGTGACGGCGCCAATGGGAGAACAGGGCGGGGGATCTGCCTCTGCCAGACCTCGCAACGACTGGTCAAACACCGCTTGCATCGATCTGTTCGATGCACTATCAAAACAGGGCAACTGTTTTTTATTGATAAAGTTCTGTTTGGGACCGCGCCTATCCGAACGGAGCTTCCGTATCGTTCACCGGGCGACTTAGGGAGGAAACCTCATGAAATTCGTGACCAGCATTCTCAACCGCCGCGCCGTCATGGCGCTGGCAGCAGCTTCAATGCTCGCCGGCGTCATGCATCCGGCGCCGGTTTCGGCGGCGGACGTCACCATTCCGATCATCGTCAAGGACACCACGTCCTTCTACTGGCAGATCGTTCTGGCCGGCGCCCGCAAGGCCGGCAAGGATCTCGGCGTCAACGTGCCGGAACTCGGCGCCCAGGCTGAAACCGACGTCAACGGCCAGGTCTCGATCCTCGAGAACGCCGTTGCCAGCAACCCGGCGGCCATCGTCATTGCGCCGACCGAGTTCAAGGCGCTCGGCAAGCCGATCGATGAAGCCGCTGCCAAGGTCAAGGTCATCGGCATCGACTCCGGTGCCGACTCCAAGGCCTTCACCTCGTTCCTGACCACCGACAACGTCCAGGGCGGCCGCGTCGCTGCCGACGGCCTCGCAGCTGCCATCGGCGCCGCCAACGGCGGCAAGATCGAGGGCGACGTTGCCCTGATCACCAACGCACCTGGCGCCGGCTCGCTCGAACAGCGCAAGCAGGGCTTCACCGAACAGCTGGCCGCCAAATATCCGGGCCTCAAGCTGGTTGCCGACAAATATGCCGACGGCCAGGCCACCACCGGCCTCAACATCGCCACCGACCTGATCACCGCCAACCCGAACCTCAAGGGCATCTTCGCTTCCAACCTGATCATGGCGCAGGGCGTCGGCCAGGCCGTCGCGGAAAACAACCTTGGCGGCAAGCTGGCGCTGGTCGGTTTCGACAGCGACGAGAAGCTGATCAAGTTCCTCAACGACGGCGTCATTTCCGCCCTCGTCGTCCAGGATCCGTACCGGATGGGCTATGACGGCATCAAGACCGCGCTCGCCGCCTCCAAGGGCGAGAAGGTCGAAGCCAATGTCGACACCGGCGCCAATCTGGTGACCAAGGACAACATGAAAGATCCCAAGATCGACGCGCTGCTCAATCCGAAGCTCTGAGCCGTCGCATCCGCAATCGTCTCCGGGGCACCTCGCCCCGGAGACACAAACTGCCGCACGAACGGCTTGGCAATCCGCACGCCTGAGCCAGGCTGTTTTCGAGGCATATCCCTGCCTCGCCGCGTGCCAATCGTGAGGCCAGCCTGGGAAGCCAATCCGGGAGGCCAATCTGGGAGGATTGTCATGATTTCGACGGCGCAGGAACTGCATCCCGCACCCGTTCTGGAACAGGGGCGGACTATCCTCGAATTGCGTGGCCTGGAGAAGCGCTATCCCGGCACCCACGCGCTGAAACCGGTCGATCTCGCCTTCAAGTCCGGTGAGATCCACGCCATCGTCGGCGAAAACGGCGCCGGCAAATCCACGCTCATCAAGCTTCTGACCGGCGTCATGCCGCGCACCTCCGGAGAGATTGTCTGGGAGGGCCAGGCGGCCGCCCTGGCGACGCCGCACGAGGCGATGGCGCTCGGCATCAATGCCGTGCACCAGGAAGTCGTGCTGTGCCGTCACCTGACGGTCGCCGCCAACATGTTCCTCGGCGAGGAGAATTCGCGCTTCGGCATCCTGCAGCAGCGCGCCATGGTCAGGCAGGCGCAGACGATCATCGACGACCTAGGCTTCGACCTGCCGGCGCATGTCACGCTCGGCGACCTGACCATCGGCCAGCAGCAGCTGATAGCCGCCGCCCGCGCCACCGTGCGCGGCACCAAATTCCTGATCTTCGACGAGCCGACCGCCTACCTCACCCGCAAGGAGGCCGACCAGCTCTTCACGCTGATCCGCCGTCTGAAGGGCGAAGGCGTGACGATCATCTACATCAGCCACCGCATGGAGGAAGTGTTCGAACTCGCCGACCGGGTATCCGTGCTGCGCGACGGCACGCTGGTCGGCACCCGCAACATCGCAGAGACCAACGATGCCGAACTGGTCAAGATGATGATCAACCGCTCGATCGAGCAGGTCTATCACAAGGAGCATTTCACGCCGGGCGCCGCCATCATCGAGGCGAAAAACCTGTCCGGCAAGGGCTTCGAAAATGTCTCGATGACGGTCCGCGCCGGCGAGATCGTCGGACTCTATGGGCTGATCGGCGCCGGACGCAGCGAGTTCGTCACCACGCTCTACGGCCGCCACCGCAAATCCGCCGGCCAGATCCTCTGGGAAGGCAAGGAGGTACAGGTCAATTCCGAACATGACGCGATCAAGCTCGGCATGGCGCTGGCGCCGGAGAGCCGCCGCGACCAGGGCCTCTGCCTCAACCTGCCGGTCGGCTTCAACCTCAACCTGCCGATCTACAAGCGCATCTCGAACAATCTGCTGATTTCGAGCACGCAGGAGAAGACGCAGGCCGATCGCCAGATCGCCGATCTGCGCATCAAGACACCGACACGTGGCGCGCTGGCATCCAGCCTGTCGGGCGGCAACCAGCAGAAGATCGTCATCGGCAAATGGCTGGCGCACGGCGCCAAGCTGTTCATCTTCGACGAACCGACCGTCGGCGTCGATGTCGGCACCAAGGCCGAGATCTACCGCCTGTTCGGCGCGCTTTTGTCAAAGGGCGCCGGCATCATCCTGATCTCGTCCTATCTGCCGGAAGTCTATGAACTCGCCGATACGCTGCATGTGTTCCGGCGCGGCAAACTGGTGGCGACGCACGGTTTTCACGCCGCCAGCCACGAGGATATTCTCACTCAGGCGCTCGCCGAGAAACAAGAAAAGTTGGGAGGACAGATATGAGCACCGAGGCGATCGCCGTCGAAAAACCGAAGCGCAACTATAATGTCCTGTTCGGGCTGACGCTATTGGCGCTGCTGGTTCTGCTCTGGATCCTCCTCTCCGTGACGACGACGAGCTTCGCCTCGGCCAACAACATAGCCAATCTCCTGCGCCAGGGCTCGATGATCGCCATCATGGCGGTCGGCCAGACCTTCGTCATCATCACCGGCGGCATCGATCTGTCGGTCGGCGCCGTGGTCGGCTTCGCCACCGTGGTCGTGGCCATGATGATCAATGCCGGCTTCCCCATCTGGCTCGCCATTCTGGTGACGCTGCTGGTCGGTGTCGCCATCGGCATGTTCCACGGCTTCGGTATCGTCAAGATGGGCCTGCCGCCCTTCATCATCACGCTGGCGACGTTGACCTCGCTGCGCGGCATCGGCCTTTTGATGACCAACGGCAATTCGATCAACATCAACAGCGACACCTTCACCGCCTTCTCGCGCAATTCCTTCATCGGCATCCCCAACCTGTTCTGGATGGTGATCCTGGTCGGCATTCCGGCCTATATCTTCCTGCACCACAGCCGCTGGGGCAGATACCTGTTTTCGGTCGGCTCCAACGCCGAGGCCTCGCGCCTGTCCGGCGTCAATGTCCAGCGCACCATCTACATGGCCTACACGCTGTCGGGCCTGTGCGCCGCCTTTGTCGGCGTGCTGCTGGCCGCCCGCATCGGCATCGGCAACCCGACGCAGGCCGAGGGCTGGGAACTGCAGGCGATCGCGTCGTCGGTCATCGGCGGCACCTCGCTGTTCGGCGCCGTCGGCTCGGTGCATGGGCCGCTGCTCGGCGCCTTCATCCTGGCCACCATCAACAACGGCGCCAACCTGCTCAACGTCAATTCGTTCTGGCAGCGCATCATCACCGGCGCGCTGATCATCATCATCGTCTACTTCGACGGCCTGCGCCGCCGCGGCAAGTAGCGACCCCGCAATCAACCGCCGGTCCGCCACACCAACGGGCCGGCGATTTCATGACTGGATTAGCGCATGAAAGCCGTCCTCTGCCGTTCGCCCGGCGATCTTGTCCTTGAAGACCGGCCCGCACCCGAGGCACCGCCTCCCGGCTGGGCGCTGGTGGCGGTCAGCCATGTCGGCATCTGCGGCACCGACTACCACATTTTCGAGGGCAAGCACCCGTTCCTCGCCTATCCCCGCATCATGGGTCATGAGGTCTCGGGTACCGTGATGGAGACCGGCGAAGGCGTCGAACTGGCCATTGGTGAGCCCGTCGTCGTCAACCCCTATCTTTCCTGCGGCAAGTGCATCGCCTGCCGGCACGGCAAGCCCAATTGCTGTGTCAGGATCGAGGTGCTTGGCGTGCATCGCGACGGCGCCATGTGCGAACGCATCCTGGTGCCGGCGCAAAATCTCTATCCGGCCAACGGCCTTTCGCTGGCCGACGCCGCTGCCGTCGAGTTCCTGGCCATCGGCGCGCATGCCGTGCGGCGCGCCCGCGCCGACCCCGGCGCCCACACGCTGGTCATCGGCGCCGGCCCGATCGGGCTCGGCACCGCCATCTTCGCCCGCATCGCCGGGCTCGACGTGACGCTGCTCGACATGAGCAGTGAAAGGCTCGCCTTCGCTGGAAACGAGCTTGGTTTCCAGACCCTAGACGGCTCGCGCGGCGCGGTGCCCGATCTGATCAGGGAAGCGACATCAGGCGAAGGCTTCGATGTGGTCTTCGACGCCACCGGCAACACCCAGTCGGTGCAGTCGGCCTTCGCCCATGTCGCGCATGGCGGAACGCTGGTGCTGGTCTCCGTCGTCAAGGACGACATCAGCTTTTCCGATCCGGAATTCCACAAGCGCGAGATGACGCTGATCGGCAGCCGCAACGCGCTGCGCGCCGACTTCGACCATGTCGCCGCCTCGATCCGCAACGGGGCCGTACCACTGGCCAAGCTCGTCACACACCGCACCACACTCGCCGCCACGCCGCGCGATCTGGCTCGTTGGGCGCATGAGAAATCCGGCCTGATCAAGGCTGTGATCGAGGTGGGGTTATAACATGGCAGGCGGCGAAGCCGGTCCTCAAATGCGCCGCCGCTGGCAAGTGAATGCGGCCGAGCTGGGCCGGGCACTCCCTACAGCGCCGACAGCTTCAGCTCCACCCGTTCGGCCGGAAAGCGCGACTCGGAAAACTGGATCGGCTGGCCGTCCGGCGTGACGTTGACGGCAACCGTGACCAGCACGATGGCGCCCGGCTGCAGGTCGAGGTCGGCAAGGTCCGCCGCATCGGCATGGCGCGCCGACAGCACGGTCGATTGCCTGAGATAGTCGTCTATGCCGAACCGCGCCAGCGATGCGGTGATCGAGCCTGTTTCCCCCATCGCGGCATCGATGCCGGCAAAGCGCCGGGCCTCGAACCAGCCGGCAGCGCGCGACACCGGCCGTCCGTCGGCTTCGCCGCGCGTTTCCAACCGGATCACATCGGCTCCCTTGGGAAGACCCAGTCCCTCGGCGACGCGCTGGCTGGCCGGCTCGACCGACGAGGCGAGCAGGACGATGTGCCGTTCCGTCGTTTGCCCTTGCAGCCCTGTCGAAAAACGTGTGCGCGCCCCGATCGGATAGGACAGCCGCTTGCGCGACAGTACGAAGGTGCCGCGCCCCTGCTCGGCCCGCAGCACGCCTTCCCTTACAAGGGCTGATATGGCGTTGCGCACCGTGTGACGGTTGACGCCATAGCGTTCTGCCAGCGCCACCTCCGGCGGCAGCGCTGCATTCTCCGTGAAATCGCCGATGGCGATCGCATGTAGGATCTTGTCGGCGATCTGCCGCCACAGCGAAACGCCACTGCGCCGCTCGATGCTGTCCGCTAACAGCCGCCCGACCATCATTGCCCCAACCTTCCAGCGCCCAGTCTTCTATCGCTGTCATCCACCCGTCATGGACACGCGTTAGATAATAGATATAATTTGTATAGTTGTCTACATCAATAGACAAATTAACAAAGAGGAATGCTGCTGATGCGAGGACAGGAAGCCCGCGACCAGGCCGAGCGCAAAGCCGCCATGGCAACCCTTACGCAATCCAGCGGCGATGACATCGTACGGCTCTGGAATGAGGCCGGACTGCCTTCGGACGCCGAGCTGTTGCGCGGCCCCGAAACCGGCCTTGTCACCCTGCGCGGCCGCATCGGCGGCGGCGGCGCCCCTTTCAATGTCGGCGAGGCGACCGTCACCCGCGCCACGGTCAGGCTACCCACCGGACAGGTCGGCCATTGCTATGCGCTTGGCCGCGACAAGCAGAAGGCGAAGCTGGCGGCTATCGCCGACGCCCTATGGCAGGACCCTGCCCGCCGCAATGAGGTCGAGACCGGACTGATAGCGCCTCTGCGGTCGGCTCTGACCTTGGCGCACGAAAAACGCCGCGCCGAGACGGCGGCAACGAAGGTCGATTTCTTCACCATGGTTCGCGGAGAAGACTGATGGACATTGCAGCGCAATCGATCGAGGGCGGGTTCGCCGATCCGGTCTTCAACGCCCAGACCGTGTTCCGCGCCGTGATGGACGCAATGGCTCGGCCGGGCAGCGTGCAACCGCTGCCGGCCTTCGCCCGCCCGCCGGTGCCGCTCTCGGCTACCGCCGGCGCCATCGCACTGGCGCTGTGCGACAATGACACGCCGCTCTGGCTCGACCCGGCTTTGCAGGCCTCCACCGCGATCAGATCGTGGCTTGGGTTCCATACCGGCGCGCCATTGGCCAACACACCGGCCGATGCGCATTTCGCCTTGGTCGCAGCACCTGCCGAGATGATGGCGCTCGATGGCTTTTCGCAGGGCACGCAGGATTATCCCGACCGCTCGACCACGCTGATCCTGCAGGTCAGCGATCTGGTCTCCGGCACGCCGCTATTGCTCGAAGGTCCCGGCATCGAAACCAGCGCCACGATCGCGCCGGCGCAGATGCCACGCCATTTCGTCGAGCAGTGGAAGCAGAATATCAAGCGCTTTCCGCGCGGCGTCGACATCATCCTCGCCACATCAGGCGGCATCGCCTGCCTACCGCGCACGACGCGCATCAAGACGATGGAGGCGTAAGATGTATGTCGCGGTAAAAGGTGGCGAAGCGGCAATCGCCAACGCCCACAGCCTGCTGGCCGACCGCCGGCGTGGCGACCGTTCGGTGCCCGCCCTTCGTCTCGACCAGATCGTCGAGCAGCTGGCGCTCGGCGTCGACCGGGTGATGAGCGAAGGCTCGCTCTATGATCGTGAACTGGCCGCGCTCGCCATCGTCCAGGCGCGCGGCGACATGATCGAGGCGATCTTCCTGGTGCGCGCCTACCGCACCACGCTGCCGCGCTTCGGCTACTCCAGGCCCATCGACACCGCCAACATGCTGGTCGAGCGGCGCGTCTCGGCGACCTACAAGGATCTGCCCGGCGGCCAGTTGCTCGGACCGACCTTCGACTACACCCACCGGCTGCTCGATCCCGAGCTTGCCGCCGGCGCCGATGTCGCCGAGCCCTTGCTGCGCGACACGGAAGCGCAAGCCATGCCGCGCGTCTCGGCGATCCTCGCCCGCGAAGGCTTGATCGAACCGGATGGCGACATGCCGCAGGATCATGTCCCCGGCGACATCACCCGCGAGCCGCTCGAATTCCCGATGGCGCGCGACATCCGCCTGCAGGCGCTGTCACGCGGCGATGAAGGGTTCCTGCTGGCGCTCGGCTATTCCACCCAGCGCGGCTATGCCCGCAACCACCCCTTCGTCGGCGAGATCCGCATCGGCGAAGTCGAGTTGGAGCTCGACGTGCCCGAACTGCCCTTCTCGGTGCCGCTCGGCACTGTCCGCGTCACCGAATGCCAGATGGTCAACCAGTTCAAAGGCTCGGCCAAGGCGCCGCCGCAATTCACCCGCGGCTACGGCCTGGTCTTCGGCCAGAGCGAACGCAAGGCGATGGCCGTGGCACTCTGCGACCGGGCGCTGCGCGCGAAGGAGCTCGGCGAGGATGTCGTCGCCGCGGCCCAGGACGAGGAGTTCGTCATCTCGCACTCCGACAATGTCCAGGCGACCGGCTTCGTCGAGCATCTGAAGCTGCCGCACTATGTCGATTTCCAGGCCGAACTCGATCTCGTGCGCCGCATGCGTGCCGAATATGACGCCCGCCAAAACCCCGTGAAGGTCGAAGAGAAGCGGGAGGCCGCGGAATGATCGAGGGCCTTTCCCACATGACCTTCATCGTCCGCGATCTCGAGCGGATGACCGAAATCCTCGAGGGCGTATTCGACGCACGCGAAGTCTATGTCAGCGACGCCAGGCAGTTCTCGCTGTCGCCCGAAAAATTCTTCCTGATCGGTGACATCTGGGTCGCCATCATGGAGGGCGAACCCTTGCCGGAGCGCAGCTACAACCACATCGCCTTCAAGATCGATGACGCCGATTTCGACCGCTATGCCGAGCGCATCGGCAGGCTCGGCCTCGACATGCGCCCGCCGCGCCCGCGCGTCGAGGGTGAAGGCCGCTCGATCTATTTCTACGACGAAGACAACCACATGTTCGAACTGCACACCGGCACGCTCAATGAGCGGCTGGCGCGCTATGCCAGGGGATCGGAGGCTGCGGAATGAATTTAGTGCCCGACGCCACCATGGCCGCCACCATCGTGGGAATGACCGCCATAGCCGTCATACCCGGAGTAATCACCATTGCCGACGCCCACGGACTCACCTTGAGAGCCTTCTTTGGGGCCGGGCAGAATCATGCGCCGAAGGAAGAAGAGAACGACGCCGGCGAACACCACCAACAGAATTCCGAGATGCATCCATCCGGTCGAGTTCATCTGAATTCGCCCCTGTATCCGCGTCCTGGACGCCAATTCGATAGCACAATGTGGATGTGATCGCCATGACCGACATCGCCACCTACAACTTCGCCTATCTCGACGAGCAGACCAAAAGGATGATCCGCCGGGCGATCCTCAAGGGCATCGCCATTCCCGGCTACCAGGTGCCGTTCGCTTCGCGCGAAATGCCGATGCCCTACGGCTGGGGCACCGGCGGCGTCCAGGTCACCGCTTCGATCATCGGCCCGGACGATGTGCTGAAGGTCATCGACCAGGGCGCCGACGACACCACCAATGCGGTGTCGATCCGCGCCTTCTTCAAGAAGGTCGCCAATGTCGCGGTGACGACCGACACTGCCAGCGCCACAATCATCCAGACCCGCCACCGCATTCCCGAGCATCCGCTGACGGCGGCCCAGGTGCTGGTCTACCAGGTGCCGATCCCCGAACCCCTGCGCTTCCTCGAACCGCGCGAGACCGAAACGCGCAAAATGCACGCGCTGGAGGAATATGGCCTCATGCACGTCAAGCTCTACGAGGACATCGCCAAGCACGGCCGCATCGCCACCACCTATGCCTATCCGGTCAAGGTCGAGGGCCGCTATGTGATGGACCCCTCGCCGACGCCGAAATTCGACAATCCCAAGATGCACCGCTCGCCGGCCCTGCAGCTGTTTGGCGCCGGCCGCGAAAAGCGCATCTACGCGGTGCCGCCTTTCACCGAAGTGGTCAGCCTCGACTTCGAGGATCATCCGTTCGAGGTCCAGACCTTCGACCAGCCCTGCGCGCTGTGCGCGGCCGAGAACGTCTATCTCGACGAAGTCATCCTCGACGACCATGGCGGCCACATGTTCGTCTGCTCCGACACGGACCATTGCGAGAAGCGGCGAGCGGACGGCTATCGCGGCCATCTTGCCCCGGAAAACCATCTTGCCTCGGGAACAAGGGAGCCGGCGCAATGACCGACGAACCGCTGCTGCGTGTCGCAGCACTTTCTAAATTCTACGGTTCGCGCGTCGGCTGCGACAACGTCTCCTTCGACCTGTGGCCGGGCGAAGTCCTGGCTGTCGTCGGCGAATCCGGCTCCGGCAAGACGACGCTGCTCAACTGCCTGTCGACCCGGCTGCTGCCGAGCTCCGGCACCGCCAGCTACCGCATGCGCGACGGCCAGTTCCGCGAGCTCTACCGCATGAGCGAGGCCGAGCGCCGCTTCCTGATGCGCACCGACTGGGGTTTTGTCCATCAGAACCCCGCCGACGGCCTGCGCATGACGGTGTCGGCGGGCGCCAATGTCGGCGAGCGGCTGATGGCGGTCGGCGACCGTCACTACGGCAGGATCCGCGCCACCGCCGTCGACTGGCTGTCGCGCGTCGAGATCGACGAGGACCGCATCGACGACGAGCCCCGCGCCTTTTCCGGCGGCATGCGCCAGCGCCTGCAGATTGCCCGCAACCTCGTCACCGGGCCGCGCCTGGTGTTCATGGATGAGCCAACAGGCGGCCTCGATGTCTCGGTGCAAGCCCGCCTGCTCGACCTGCTGCGTGGTCTGGTCACCGATCTCGGTCTGGCGGCCATCGTCGTCACCCACGACCTTGCCGTGGCGCGGCTCTTGTCGCAGCGCATGATGGTGATGAAGGACGGCCGCGTCGTCGAAAGCGGCCTCACCGACCGCGTGCTCGACGACCCGCGCGCGCCTTACACGCAATTGCTTGTTTCCTCGATTTTGCAGGTTTGACGATGGCGCCAAGGCACCCCCCTCTGGCCTGCCGGCCATCTCCCCCTCAAGGGGGGAGATTGGCTATCGTCCTCGGTTTCGCCACTCTCCAACGTTGCAGAACAAGCGCAACGAGAAAGCTGCCGATCTCCCCCCTTGAGGGGGAGATGCCTGGCAAGGCAGAGGGAGGCGTTGGCCCGCAAACGAACGACAATTGGAGGCCCTTCTGATGGCAACCCCCCTCGTTGTCTCCGACGTCGCCAAGAGTTTCACCATGCACCTGCGCGACGGCATCAAACTGCCTGTTGTCGCCGGTGTCTCGTTCTCGATCAGGGCTGGCGAATGCACCGTGCTCGGCGGTCCTTCCGGTGCCGGCAAGAGCTCGATCCTGAAGATGCTCTACGGCAACTACGCCGTCGACGAAGGCCAGATCATCGTCACGCATGATGATGGGCTGATCGACCTCGCCACCGCCAGCCCGCGCACCGTGCTGGCCATACGCCGGCAAACGATCGGCTATGTCAGCCAGTTCCTGCGCACCGTGCCGCGCGTCTCGGCGCTCGACGTCGTCGCCGAACCGCTGGTCGAGCGCGGCGAGAATCGCGAAGCCGCAAGGGACAAGGCGCGCGCCTTGCTGGCGCAGCTCAACCTGCCGGAGAAACTCTGGGCTTTGCCGCCTGCGACCTTCTCCGGCGGCGAGCAGCAGCGCGTCAACATCGCGCGCGGCTTCATCACCGAGCATCCGATCCTGCTGCTCGACGAGCCGACAGCCTCGCTCGATGCCAGGAACCGCGATGTCGTGATCGAACTCATCGCCGCCAAGAAGGCTGCAGGTGTCGCCCTGCTCGGCATCTTCCATGACCACGATGTACGCGAGGCGGTTGCCGACCGCATCATCGACGTCACCGCTTTCGCGCCCGGAAAAATCGCCGCATGACCAGGAAATTGTCCGAGACGCCGCTGGTCCACCCGACGGCGGATGTACAGAATTCGACGCTCGGCCGCTGGACCGAGATCGCCGACCGTAGCCGGGTCTCGGAAAGCGAACTTGGCGACTATTCCTACATGATGCAGGACTGCTCGGTCTGGTGTGCGACGATCGGCAAGTTCGCCAACATCGCGGCCAGCGTGCGCATCAACGCCACCAACCACCCGACCTGGCGGCCGACGCTGCATCACTTCACCTATCGCGCCTCGGACTACTGGGACGATGCCGAGCACGAGAGCGAATTCTTCGCCCAACGCCGCGCCAAGCGGGTCACCATCGGCCACGACACCTGGCTTGGTCACGGCTCGACCATCCTGCCCGGTGTCACCATCGGCGATGGCGCCGCGGTCGGCGCCGGCGCTGTCGTCTCGAAAGATGTAGCGCCCTATACGATCGTCGCCGGCGTGCCGGCAAAGCCGATCCGCGAGCGCTTCGATCGCCGCACGGCCGAACGCTACCAGGCGCTGGCCTGGTGGGACTGGGACCATGCAAGGCTGCGGGCCGCGTTGGATGACTTCCGGGAGCTCGAGGCCGAGGCGTTCTTGGAGAAATATGGCGGATAGCGACGCCAGGAACGGGCTGTCACTGACGCTGGGCAGCGGGGGCAAACCGCCCCCGCCCCTGCTATCCGCATGACGTGCCTCTCGACACCGGCATCGACGCCATGACGGCCCTTGTCTGGAACGCCTGAAGGACGGCCTCGCCATCGCCGGCGCGCGACGGGCGAGTATATGCGCATCAAGTGGTGCCGTCTGGCCACCGGCGCCAGCTCGCCAGGCCTGCATTCCACATCACCTTCGACTGCTGATCCTGGGCCGGCCGCAGACTCCGGCCTGTGGAGCGTAACAAAACTGACATCATCGCGACACGGCAGGTTCATGTGGCTGCGTTAGGCGAGAGCCTGACGATCAATGGTCCCGGACTGGAACCTGCCCCCATGCCAGCAAATTCCGCCACGCTCGAAATCCGCGGTGTCACCCGACGATTTGGCAAGAACACTGCCGTCAGCGACATCAACATCGCGATCCCGCAGGGTCAGATGGTTGGCATTATCGGCCGTTCGGGCGCCGGCAAATCAACCCTCCTTCGCATGATCAACCGTCTCATCGATCCCAGCCAGGGGTCGATTTTTTTTGACGGCGCCGAGGTCTCGAAGCTGAGCGGTTCGCCGCTGCGGCGCTGGCAGCGTGACTGCGCCATGATCTTCCAGCAGTTCAACCTGGTGCCGCGCCTCGACGTGCTGACCAATGTGCTGCTCGGCAAGCTGAACCACCGCTCGACCATCACCAACCTGTTCGGCATGTTCTCCCGCGCCGAATGCGCCGAGGCGGTCGCGGCACTCGAGCGGCTCGACATCGTCCGCACCGCGCTGCAGCCCGCCGGCACCTTGTCGGGCGGCCAGCAGCAGCGCGTCGCCATCGCTCGTGCCATGATGCAGCAGCCCAGAGTGATCCTCGCCGACGAGCCGATCGCCTCGCTCGACCCGCTCAACGCCAAGGTGGTGATGGATTCGCTGCAGGACATCAATTTGCGCGAAGGCATCACCGTCGTCACCAATCTGCACACGCTGGACACCGCCCGCACCTACTGCAACCGCATCATCGGCATGGCTGCCGGCAAGGTCGTCTTCGACGGCCCGCCGGAAGAGCTCAACCGCGAGGCGGTGCGCCTCGTCTACGGCGCCGACAGCAATGGCCAGGAAATCTCCGAGGCCATCACCTCGACCAGCGTTGCCTTCAGCCGAAAGATCGCCGCATCCGCCGGACCGCTCGAGCCCGCATTCCCGGGATATTGAGAGCGGTTGGGATCGCCAGCCCACGTCAAGGGCACCTGTCAAAATCGATAACGCTGCCGGCGCGGGGCCGGAACCTACAGGAGAAATATCCAATGTTCAGGAAGATGGTCTTTGGCGCCGTTTCGGTGCTCGCCATGGCGACCAGCATGGCCCATGCCGCCGACATGAAGGAATTTCGCGTCGGCATTCTCGGCGGCGAAAACGAAACCGACCGGCTGCGCAACTACCAGTGCCTCGCCGACCATTTGAAGGCCGAATTCGGCTTCGAAAAGGTCTCGCTGTTCCCCGCCGCCGACTATGACGGCGTCATCCAGGGCCTGCTCGGCGGCACGCTCGACTTCGCCGAACTCGGCGCTTCCGGCTACGCCAGCGTCGCTCTCAAGGACCCGAAGGCGGTCACCCCGATCCTCACCACCCAGCAGACCGACGGCGCCACCGGCTATTATTCGATCGGCCTGGCGCTGAAATCCTCCGGCATCACCGACATCAAGTCGGCCAAGGGCAAGAAGCTCGGCTACGCCGATCCGGATTCTACCTCCGGCTACCTGATCCCGCTGACCCAGATCCCGAAGGATACCGGCGCTTCGAACGAAACCTTCTTCGCCTCGACCCAGTTCAACGGCGGTCACGAGAACAACGTCCTGGCCGTGCGTGACGGCAAGGTCGACGTGGCGGTGGACGATTCTTCCGGCATCGGCGACTTCAAGGACGGCTACACCTCCGGCACCTTCCACAAGGAAGTCGCCAAGGGCGCCGTCGACCCCAACGACTTCGTCGAAGTCTGGCGCTCGGGTCTGATCCCGAACGGCCCGCTGGTCGTGCGCACCGCGCTCGGCGACGAAATGACCGCCAAGCTCGCCGACTTCTTCACGCAGTTGCCGAAGAAGGACAAGGCTTGCTTCGAAGGCGTCGAGGGCGGCGACTTTACCGGCTACGTCCCGGTTAAGGCGGACTTCTACAACGTCATCGTCGAAGCCCGTAAGGCAGCCATCGGCGGCTAACGGCGAAACCAGGAAGGGCGGCGTCGAGAAAACGCCGCCCTTCTTGCATGTCCGATCATGACCCTTTCCGTGACAGCCCCTTCCGGCGCCACTCACCAGATGGCCGACGCCTGGCGTCGCCAGACGTCCTTGCGCCGGCTCTACACCGCCATCGGTGTCGGCCTGCTCATCACCGCGCTCGGCAGCACCATGTGGTTCGCCGACGAGGCCAATGCCGGGCATTTCTTCGACCGGTTGCCGCATTTGCTGGATTTCCTGAGCTGGCTCGTCCCCAAGGACTGGAACGATGTCTGGCGGGCGATGTTCGACATCACTTCCCCGCATGACACCGGTACCCAGGAATTCAATTTTCCGCTTGGCCGCGCCTATGTCTGGGGCAGCTTCTACATCCCCGAATATTTCGAGCTGATGCTGACCACGCTCAACGTGGCGCTGGTCTCGACCTTCATCGGCTTCGTCTTCGCCGTGCCGTTCTCCTTCATCGCGGCGCGCAATTTGACGCCGCATCCGGTGCTGCGGCTGATCGTCAAGCGCCTCATGGAACTGCTGCGCGCCTTTCCCGAGATCGTCATCGCCGGCCTGTTCGCCGCCATCGTCTCGATCGGCCCGATCGCCGCCATCATCGCCATCGGCCTGCATTCGATCGGCGCGCTGGGCAAGCTGTTCTACGAGATCAACGAGAACATCGACATGCGCGCCGAGGAAGGCCTGAGGGCCGTCGGCGCCAACTGGTTCGAGCGGGTGCGCTTCGCCGGCCTGCCGCAGGTGCTGCCCAACTTCATGTCCTACACGCTGCTGCGTGTTGAGATAAATGTCCGCATTTCCACCATCATGGGCGCGGTCGGCGGCGGCGGTATCGGCGAGGAGTTGAAGCTGTCGATCTCGCGCGGCTTCGGCGCCAAGACGATAGCCCTCGTGCTGCTCCTGTTCACGACGATCTTCATCGTCGACCAGTTCTCCGCCTGGCTGCGCCGCAAGCTGGTCGGCGAGCAGGCTTTCGTGATGAGCGCTTGACCATGGCCACCATGACCGCCGATCAGATCCAGTCGATCGAAGAGCGCTTCCCGCAGGTGTTCCAGCGGCCGTTCCACAAGCGCTTCGGGCCGCTGATGCTGCTTGGCGGCATCTTTCTCTACCTGCTGTACGCCTTGTGGTTCTTCAACCTGCCGCAGGTCATGCGGGAATCGCACTGGGAGCGCCTGCCGCTGTTCCTGACCCAGTGGATCAGCTACGACGTGCAGCCGATCTTCCGCCTCGATGAACCGCAGATCACTGCCAAATATCCACGCTTCTCCGTGCTCGGCCCGAACCCGGATCCGGACTGGGTCAAGACCAATGCCGATGGTTCGGTGACGATCCTGATCGACGGCACCGCCAAGTCGATCACCTTCACCAAGACGCAAGCGACGATAACTGCCAACGGTGAGACTGTCGCGGTCGCGCTCGGCACCGGCAAGCCGCTGATCTCGGGACCGGTTCCCGGCTGGATCACCGCGCATGAGGATGAGGTGGTCGCCGACATGGGCTTTGCCGGCGAGTCCCGCGTCGCCGTTGACCGCGTCAGGATACGCAAGCGGTTTCTAGGCTGGGCAAATTTCGTCTTCGACACGCGTTCGCCTTTCTTCGGCAAGTCGGCAAGCGAAGTCGCTTCGCTGATCGTCTCCGGGCCGGAACTGAAACCGGGCACGTCAAATCTGGCGCTGGCCGGCGACAACATCTGGAACAACGCCCAGTGGCAGCATGGCGATGTCTGGACGAAGCTCCTGCAGACCATCGTCATGGCCTTTCTCGGCACCATGCTGGGCGGCATCGTCGCCTTCCCGCTGGCCTTCTTCGCCGCCCGCAACATCACGCCCAGCCGGCTGGTCAACCAGGTGCTCAAGCGCTTCTTCGATTTCATGCGCTCCATCGACATGCTGATCTGGGCGCTGTTCTTCACCCGCGCCTTCGGGCCGGGACCGCTGGCTGGCAGTGCGGCGATCTTCTTCACAGAGGTCGGCACGCTCGGCAAAACCTATTCCGAGGCGCTGGAGAACATCGACGACAGGCCGCGCGAGGGGATTACCTCGACCGGAGCCAACGGCCTCCTGGTGCAGCGCTACGGCGTGCTGCCGGAAGTGGTGCCGGTGTTCATCAGCCAGACGCTCTATCAGTGGGAATCCAACACCCGCGGCGCCACCATCATCGGCGCTGTCGGCGCCGGCGGCATCGGCCTGAAACTGTGGGAAGCGATGCGCACCAACTCAAACTGGGCCAACGTCTTCTACATGGTGCTGCTGATCTTGGCCGTCGTCTTCATCTTCGACAACATCTCCAACTTCCTGCGCCGCCGGCTGAGCCAGACGATCCACGACTACAACAGGATCCAGGCTGAGCAGGGGTAGGCTTGTGATGCAGACGCGCAAGTCGTCTCGACCGGCGCCAAAGGATCGACCCCCACTCCGTCGAGCTTCGCTCGACACCTTGTATCTACACGAGAGAGATTTCGTGGGATTAGAGCGATTGAGCCAAGGTCCGGGTGGCCGCCCGGACCTTGGCTTGGCGAAGTCGCCCGTACCACCTGAGGTTACAGCCGCGGGAGAGCTTGGGATCTTCGCCTTCATCACGCACGACCGAACAGTCGCTTGGTTCCAACCGTACGCACAAGGCAGGTTACCGTGAACAGGATTATTTGTGGAGTTGATGTTTCGAAAGATTGGCTGGACGCGCATGTCTGGCCTGGCGGAGCGGCAGCGCGCTTCGCCAACGACGCGGCGGGGATCGCAGCTCTTTGGCTGTTCTGCCGCAGCCATGACGCAGTCCTTGCGGTGATGGAGGCATCGGGCGGCTATGAACGGCTGGGATTCATGCTCTTGTGGGCGCACGGCATGCCGTGCGGCGTGGTCAATGCCAAGAGCGTGCGCCGTTTCGCCGAGGCGATGGGCTATCTTGAGAAGACCGACAGGATCGACGCCGCTGTCATCGCCCACTACGGCGCAGTCAAGAACACTGTGCCGACGCCACCGCCAAGCGCCGCCCAGCAGCGGCTTGCCGCGTTGGTTGGCCGGCTTTGCCAGATTGTCGGCGATGCGACCATCAACAAGCAGCGTAGAAGTGCCGCACGCGACGCCGAGGTATGCGCCAGCATCGAGGCGATGCTGGCCTTCCTCAAGCGCGAGCAACGGCGCCTGGAAGGCGAGATTGCCTCGATGATCGATGACGATCCGCTGTGGGCCAGGCTGGAGCAGGCCTTTCGTTCGCTGAAGGGCGTGGCCGGACGCACCGTCGCCCGCCTGATGGCCGAACTGCCCGAGATCGGCCTCATCTCCAACAAGGCCATCGCCAAGCTGGCAGGCCTCGCTCCCTTCGCCAACGATAGCGGCAAGCGCACCGGCAACAGGCATGTGCGCGGCGGACGCGCCGGGCCGCGTGGCATCCTCTTCATCGTCGCAGCCATCGTGGCCAAATTCGATCCCAATCTCAAAGCTTTCGCTCAACGGTTGCAACAGGCGGGAAAGCCAAAAATGCTCATCCGCATCGCACTCGCCAGAAAACTCCTCGTCATCCTCAATGCAAAAGCACGCGATGCGCGCAACGAGTTCGCGAGTGCAACTTGACACCCCAGATAGTCGCTCTCCCCCGATCGACGGGGTAGAGGAAAGCGCCAGGCTGTCCGAGCCGACGCCTGTCCTCTTAGGCCGAGTGTCCCCCAGGCCGAGGCTTCCTTCCTCTCCCTCCGGAGGGGGGAGAGAGGTGGCTCGGCGAAGCCGAGACGGAGTGGGGGAACCACCTGGCAACCGCCGCGAACGCAAATAGAAAATGGGCCAGGGCGCCTAAGCCGCCTTCTTCCACCCGCTCTTGATATGCCTATACCCCTCCCGATAAACCGCTTCCGGGGTCTCTGAAAAATCCCGCCACACCTTGGTCGCCGCCGCCAAATCCTTGAGTGAGCGGCCGAACGCCTCGATCGTCAGCCAATCGTCATAGCCGCTCTTGCGGATGGCGGAAAACGTTTCGGTCCACGGAATGTTGCCGCGCCCCGGCACGCCGCGATCATTCTCCGAGATATGGATATGCACGACATTCCTGCGGTGTTTCGTGTAGGCGCCGATCGGGTCGGCCTCCTCGATATTGGCGTGGAAGGTGTCGTACATCGCCTTGATGTGCGGCCGGTCGATGGCGTCGATATGCTCCGACAGGTCCGCCATCGTGTTGAGCAGGTAGCATTCGAAGCGGTTCAGCGCCTCGAGCCCGATGGTGACGCCCTTGTTGCCGGCATGGTCGCCGATGGCGCGCTGCGAGCCGACGGAGCGCTTCTTCTCCGCGGCCGTCGGCCCAGAGCCGGAAAAGGACCCGAGCGTCGAATGCAGAGGGCCGCTCAGCGTGCTGGCGCCAAGCGCCTGCGCGCAGTCGATCGCCCATTTCATGTAGTCGACACCGGCCTTGCGGGTTGCCGCGTCGGCCGCGATCAAATTCATCGCCGGATCGCCCATGGCCGAAACCGCAGTCCGCTCCAGCCCGATGCGGTCGAGCAGATCGCCGAGCTTTCTATAATCGTCCGGCGTGCCGGCGAAGATCGGTATCTCGACGCCATCGAAACCGGTCGCCTTGATGTCGCGCAGCAGCGGCTCGTGTTTCTTCGACACCGCCGTCGTCCACAAGAACATGCACATGCCGATTTTCATCGACGCCCCCTCCCCTTAGATTCCTCGGATCGCCGGGGTGTTGAGATTCAGGTCAGGCCAAGCCGAAAACGGCTGGTTCCGAGAACCGGAGCGGAGCGTACTTTTGGGTACGTGAGCACCGGAAGCGCAGGAAACGGCCGTTTGCAGGCCGGCCTCACCTGAATCTCAGCGCCCCTTGGACTAGAGCTTCGTCCACGCCCCGTTCTTCTTCGACGACTTCACGCAAGCCTCGATGAAGGCCATGCCCTCGACGCCGTCCTGTATGGTCGGGAAGACGACATCCTTTGCCGGCTTGCCGCCCTTGCGGCGTGCCGCCCGGATGGCGCGTGCGGCCTCCTGGTAGATGTTGGCGAAGCCTTCGAGGTAGCCTTCCGGATGGCCTGACGGCACGCGGCTGACACGGCCCGCCACCGGCAGCGCGCCGGCGCCATTGCGGGTAATCAATTGCTTTGGCTGGCCGAATGGGGTGTACCAGAGATAGTTCGGGTCGGCCTGCACCCATTCCAGCCCACCCTTCGAGCCATAGATGCGCAGCTTCAGCCCGTTCTCATGGCCGGGCGCCACCTGGCTTGCCCAGATCATGCCCTTGGCCGGGTGCGTCTTGCCGGTAGGCTTGAAGCGCAGCATGACGTTGACGTTGTCATCCAGTAGCCGTCCCGGCACGAAGGCGTCGAGATCGGCCGACAGGGAGTCCAGTTCCAGCCCCGAGACGAAGCGGGCGAGGTTGTAGGCATGCGTGCCGATATCGCCCAGCGCACCGCCGGCACCTGCCTGCTTGGGGTCGGAGCGCCACGCCGCCTGCTTCTGGCCTGTCGCCGCCAAATCCTCGGTCAGCCAGTCCTGCGGATATTCGGACTGCACGATGCGGATGTCGCCGAGCACGCCCTTGGCGACCATTTCGCGTGCTTGCCGCACCATCGGATAGGCGGTGTAGTTGTGCGTCAGCACGAACACCTTGCCGGTCTTCTCGACTATCGCCGCGAGCTTTTTCGCTTCGGCCAGCGTCGTCGCCAGCGGCTTGTCGCAGATGACGTGGATGCCGGCCTCGAGGAAAGCTTTTGCCGCTGGCACATGCACATTGTTGGGCGTGACGATGGCCACCGCTTCGATGCCGTCGGGGCGCTTCGCCTCGGCCTTGGCCATCTCGGCATAGGATGCGTAGCTGCGTGAGGGGTCGAGCCCCAGTTCGGCCGCCGAGGCCTTGGCACGGGCCGGGTCGGCTGACAAAGCGCCGGCAACCAGCACGAACTCGTTGTCCAGCCGCGCCGCGATCCGATGCACCGCGCCGATGAAGGCGCCTTGCCCGCCGCCGACCATGCCGTAGCGGATCGGGCCGCCTCCCGTTTCCGACTTCGATGCGCCGACCATATCTTGCTCCTCGCTGTTGCTTGCCCCCCTTGAGGGGAGGTCGATCCGCGCAGCGGATCGGGTGGGGTCGTTGAGGCAGAGCGCGGTGTGAACCGACCCACCCGGCCTTTGGGCCACCCTCCCCGCGAAGGGGAGGGAAAATCGAGCTAGATTCCCATCATGGCGCGCAGCAACTTCTTGTCGGTGGTGCCAGCGGCGAAGTCGTCGAATGCCTTTTCCGTCACCCGGATGATGTGGTGCTCGATGAAAGGCGCGCCTTCGGCCGCACCATCCTCCGGATGCTTCAGGCAGCACTCCCACTCCAGCACCGCCCAGGAATCATAATTGTACTGCGTCAGCTTGGAGAAGATGCCGCCGAAATCCACCTGTCCATCGCCCAGCGAACGGAAGCGCCCGGCGCGGTTGGTCCAGCTCTGATAGCCGGAATAGACGCCTTGCCGGCCGGTCGGGTTGAACTCGGCGTCCTTGACGTGGAACGCCTTGATGCGCTCGTGATAGATGTCGATGAATTCGAGATAGTCGAGCTGCTGCAGCAGGAAATGCGACGGATCGTAATTGATGTTGCAGCGCCTGTGGCCGCCGACCGCGTCGAGGAACATCTCGAAAGTGGCGCCGTCGAAAACGTCTTCAGACGGGTGAATTTCATAGCCGACATCGACGCCGTTGTCCTCGTACACGTCGAGAATCGGCTTCCAGCGTTTGCCGAGCTCGCCAAACGCTTCCTCAATGAGTCCAGCCGGCCGCTGCGGGAACGGATAGAGGTAAGGGAAAGCCAGCGAGCCGGTAAACGACACTGAAGCATTCAGGCCTAGATTACGCGATGCTTTAGCGCCGAACTTCATCTGCTCGACAGCCCACTTCTGCCGGGCTGCGGGATTGTTGTGCACCGATGGCGGCGCAAAGCCATCCATCTGCGCGTCATAGGCAGGATGCACCGCCACCAATTGCCCCTGCAGATGCGTCGACAATTCCGTGATCTCGACGCCGGCGTCGGCGCAAATGCCTTTCACCTCGTCGCAATAGGCCTTGGAAGAGGCCGCCTTCTTGAGATCGAACAGCCGCGCGTCCCAGGTCGGGATCTGCACGCCCTTGTAGCCGAGACCGGCCGCCCATTTGGTGATCGACGCCAGTGAGTTGAACGGCGCGGCGTCGCCCGCGAACTGCGCCAGAAACAGCCCCGGGCCCTTCATTGTCGTCGGCATCGGCATCCTCCCTCATTTCTCTCGCGACCGAGCATAGCGCCGATTGGAAACAGGGCCAGCCACTTTGGTCTTTTCTCAACGGGCGCTTGCACGCACCACCATTCTGGTATTACCAAATGTGGAATTTTGGTCAAGCCTTGCAATGCGCCATCATGACCCCAAAACCACCCGGCGCAGGCATATATATCTCAATATAATCAAGGAAATACTCCACAGCGAAAGTTGCATCCCGGCGCTTCTTGCCGATCCGGATAATTTGCTGTAGACCTCGCTTCAGGCCCAATTGGTCGAACCAGTTTGCGAGAAAAGGCTGGGAACGCCTTGGGGAGGAACCTTTGTGTCGCCTTTTGGCGATGCATGTCGCAGGCGAACCATAGAGACGAGTTGGGAAGGACAGACCATGCATCTTTCGACGCACAACTGGATGCGCGCGGAACCCTTGGAAACGACGCTCAAGCGCATCAAGAAATTCGGCTATGAGTCGATCGAGATTTCCGGCGAACCCGAGCAGTACAAAACCAGGGAGACCCGGGCGCTGCTGAAGGAGCATGGCATTCGTTGCTGGGGCGCGGTGACCCTGATGCTGGGCGAGCGCAACCTTGCCGCCAGGAACCAGGGCCAGCGCGAGCGTTCCGTTCAGTATGTCAAGGACGTGCTGACCATGGTCAGCGAACTCGATGGCGAGATCATCACGCTGGTTCCGGCGACCGTCGGCAAGGTCGTGCCTGACGGCACCGAGGAAGAGGAATGGAAGTGGGTCGTCGACGCCACCCGCGAATGCTTCACCCACGCCAAGAAGGTCGGCGTCAAGATCGCTGTTGAACCGCTCAACCGCTTCGAGACCTATCTGTTCAATCGCGGCGCCCAGGCGCTGGCTTTGGCCGACGCGGTCAGCCCCGAATGCGGTGTCTGCCTCGACGCCTACCACCTCCATATGGAAGAATTTAACGTCTATGACGCGATCCGGCAGGCCGGAAAGCGCCTGTTCGACTTCCATGTCGCCGACAACAACCGCTTCGCCGCCGGTCTCGGCCAGATCGACTGGCCGAAGATCGTCGCCACCTTGCGCGAGATCGGCTACGACGGCGCGCTGACCAACGAGTTCGTCGCGCCCGTCGACCGGACGCCGGCGGCCCCCTATCCCGACATGGTCGAGCGCAATCCGGTCGATATCTCGCCCGAACAGCTGAAGTTCATCCAGGACCACGGCTCCAGCGTGCTCACCGAGAAATTCTACACCGACCAGATGCGCATCAACGCCGAAACGTTGCTGCCGCTGATCAAGTAGTCGACTGCCTCAGGGAAATTCGCCCTTCCGCCCTGACCGGCGCAGGGCTGGGGAAGAATATGCGTATCAAGTCCGTCCAAGCCTGGTGGATCCGCGTTCCGATCGAAGCCGCTCGGCAGCACCGCAGCGACTTCGGTCAGGTGACGACCTTCGACGCCGCCATCCTGCGCATCGAGACCGATGACGGGCTGGTCGGCTGGGGCGAAGGCAAGAACGCCGCCGGCAGTGCCGGCAGCTACGGTGCACTCGTCCACATGCTGAACCATGAAGTCGGGCCGCAGCTGGTCGGCCGCGATCCGGCCGACATCGGCATCATCTGGGAGATGCTCTACAATGGCGTGCGCCACGACAGCGCCGCACGCGGCGGCCACGCCATGCCGCAGCTGGCGCGGCGCGGCATGAGCATCGCGGCGATCAGCGCCGTCGACATCGCGCTGTGGGACATTCTTGGCAAATCGCTTGGCGTTCCTGTCTGGCGGCTGCTCGGCGGCCGCAAGCTCGATCGCATGCCGGCTTACGCGTCCGGCGGCTGGGCGGCCGCCGACGCCATCGGCGAGCAGTTGAAATCCTATATCGCCAAGGGCGGTTTCAAGGCACTGAAGATGCGGGTTGGCGCCATGGACGGCGCGGCGCACATTTCCGCCACCCGCGTGCGCGCCGCACGGCAGGCGCTCGGCCCCGATGTCGAACTGATGGTCGACGCGCACGGCACCTACACGGTGGCTGAAGCCAAGCGCTTCATCCATCTCGTCAACGACCTTGACCTGGCGTGGTTCGAGGAACCTATCATCGCCGACGATAAGCCGGGCATGGCCGAAGTGCGGGCAAGTGGCGCCGTTCCGATTGCCACCGGCGAAAGCGAGGCGACCCGCTACGCCTTCCGCGACCTTGCCGTGCTCAAAGCCGCCGACATCTTCCAGCCCGATCCCGCCTTCTGCGGCGGCATCAGCGAGGCGATGAAGATCGGCACCATCGCCAGCGCCTTCAATCTGCGCTTTGCACCGCATTTGTGGGCCGGCGCGCCCTGTTTTTTCGCAGGCTTGCATGTCTGCGCCGCCTCGCCGTCGAGTTTCACCGTCGAATATTCGCTCGGCGCCAACCCGATGATCCATGATCTGGTCGAAGAGACTGTCGAAGCCAGGGACGGTATGATAGCGATCCCGGAAAAACCGGGTCTGGGATTCACCATTTCGGAGCGGTTCCTGGAGGCGCACGCGCAACGCGGTTGACGATGAAAGAAAAGAACCTTCTCGCGGAACTCGCTGCCTACCTGTTCTCCCATTCGGACAAGGAGAGCGGCCGAACGCCATCGGAGCGCGAACTGGCGGAGCATTTCGCCGTCAGCCGCGGTCAGATCCGCGAGGCGCTGGCCATCCTGGAGGCCATGCGCATCGTTGAGCGCCGGGCCAAATCCGGCATCTACATCGACACCAAGCAGGCCAGTGTGGAGGCCATGGCGCTCTTTGCCCGCGCGGGCCTCCCGCTCGACCCGATCCAGATCTACGAGACGGTCGAACTGCGCAAGATCCACGAGATCAAGGCGGCCGAACTTGCCTGTTCGCGTGCCACCGAGGAGAATTTCGAGCGGCTGCGCGAAATCCTGAAGGCTTCGGAAGAGCGCATCGCCGCCGGCGAAGGGCTTGCCAGGGAAGACCGCGAATTTCACCTCGAAATCGTGCGCGCCACCAAGAACAGCGTCTTCCACAATGTCTGCAGCGTCTACTACATGATGGGCGAGCAGCGCCTGCCGATCTATTTCAACGACCCCGAGCGCAACGTGCGCTCGCATGCCGAGCATATCCAGATCTATGAAGCGCTGCTGCGCCGCGACGGCAATCTCGCACAGGCGCTGATGAGCGCCCATCTGCAGGGCGCTGAGAGCTACTGGAAGGGCCTGATCGAGGGCCATGGCGAGGAGCCGCAAAGCCCGGCGCTCGAAAAAGCCTGACCGACATGGCTCGTATCCTCACGACGCACCCTCTGCACCCGCGCGCCTCGGCTATGCTCTCCGGCGCCGGCGAGCTCGTCGTCGCCTCCGCCATCGATCCGGCCACGCTGGCCGCCGAGGCGAAAAATGCCGACATCGTCATCGTGCGCGCGCCGCTGCCCCCACAGCTTTTCGACGGCGCAAAGCTGCTGCGGGCGGCAATCCGTCATGGCGCCGGGCTCGACATGATCCCGATGGAAGCAGCGACGGCCGCCGGCGTGCTGGTGGCGAATGTGCCGGCGGTCAATGCCCGATCGGTGGCCGAACACGTCATGTTCGTGGCCCTCGCCTTGCTGCGCAACTTCCGCGTCGTCGACCGCGACCTGCGCGCCAAAGGCTGGCTTGCCGGCCGCGAGCACGCCAACGCCAACAGCGAGCTTGCCGGCAAGACGATCGGCATCGTCGGCCTCGGCGCCGTCGGCCAGGCGGTCGGCCATATCGCCGCGCACGGCTTCGACCTGAAGGTGGTGGCAACGACGCGCAGCATGCAGCCGGCGCCGGACAAGGTCGGCTTCCTGTCGATCGACGCTCTCGTCGAGCAGAGCGACATCATCGTTCTGTGCTGCCCGCTGACGCCGGAAACGCGCGGCCTGATCAACCGTGAGCGGATCGCCCGCATGAAGCCGCAGGCGCTGCTGATCAACGTGTCGCGCGGACCGGTCGTCGACGACGACGCGCTGATCGAGGCCTTGCAGAAACGGCGCATCGGCGGCGCCGCGCTCGACGTGTTTGCGACGCAGCCGCTGCCGTCGAACCATCCCTATTTCGGCTTCGACAATGTTATCGTCACGCCGCACATGGCGGGGATCACCGAGGAATCGATGATGCGCATGGGCGTCGGCGCGGCGGGCGAAGCCCTGCTGGTGCTGGCGGGCAAGCTGCCGGTCAATCTGCGCAATCCAGAAGTGGTCGATCACTATCGGCGGCGGTTTCCGGCGAGCCTGTAACCCATCGCGGTTTCGCCCCAATTCTCCGCGACGTTGAGAGCCATGCCCGGTCTCGCCTTCCTCTTTGTCGCTGCCTGTTCGCTCTGTGCCATGCCGGCATTCGCGGCCGAGAGCAGTTATGTCTATTGCGACAACGGGCTGCGCTGCTTCAAGGCGCCCTGCCCGTCCAACAGCGCACTCGACCTTGCCACCGGGACGATCATCAAGGGCGTGTCGATCGACCCCAGCGGCCTGCCGCAGGCCGACAAGGCCATAACCGATCTTTCCGACGCGCTTTATGCAGGCAAGATCGTCGTCAGGGGCTCGATCGAGCACCGCACCCAGACGATCGCCGGCAAGGAGTACAATTTGCCCTGGCTGGTCGCGACCCGTATCGTACGGACCGCCAAGGACAGCGAACGCAAGCACTGTTCGTCGCGCTGATGGGCGGTTCAGCCCTGCTCACGCGCCAAGCAGCTGCTCCACCTCTGCTGCTATGCGCAGCAGGCGTTGGTCATGGCCGTTGCGCGCCACCAGCATCAAGCCGGCGGGCAGCTGAGTGCTCGGCATCGGCAGCGAGATCGCGCAGAGATCGAACTGGTTGGCAACCTGCGTGTTGCGCAGCAGCAGGCCTTCGGTGCGGTCACGCAACCCGGCGTCGTCAGACATCGAGACGATAGTCGGCGCCGTCACCGGTGTGGTCGGCAAGGCCAGCACATCGACCGAGGACAGCCGCTCGTCCATGGCGGCGGCGAGCGCTGTACGACGGCGCATTGCCCGGATGTAGACAGGCGTCGGCAGCATGGCTGCCCGCGACAAAGGTCCGCTGACATGCGGGTCGACCGGTACCGAAGCTCCTGTCGCCAGCCAGTCGGCATGCACTTCGGCCCCTTCCATCGCGGCGATCGAACCACGCTTGGTGGCCGCGCGCAAATCGGCAAGCAGATCGTCGATCGACAGATCCTCGATCCGCGCGCCCGTCTGCTCGATCTTGCCAAGGCAGCGGTCGAACGCGGTCGCCACCTCGTCTTCCGTCTCTTCGAAAAGGACGCCGCGCGGAATGCCTATGCGAAGCCCTGCCAGGGCAATCGGCGTCAGCGCGGTCGGCACCTCACCGGCCATCACGGCGTCGGCGGCGGCACACTGGGCGACGGTTCGGGCAAGCGGACCGATCGAGTCCAGCGTGGCCGACAGTGGGAACGCGCCGGCGAGCGGCACACGTCGCGCCGTCGGCTTGAAGCCGACGACACCGTTGAGTGAAGCCGGAATGCGTATCGAACCGCCGGTGTCGGAACCGATCGATATTTCGCTCGTGCGCTCGCCGACGGAAACGCCGGCGCCTGAGGAAGAACCACCCGGAATGCGATTGGTGTCCACAGCATTGCCGGGCGTGCCGAAATGCTGGTTGTCGCCGATCGCGGTGAAGGCGAATTCGGTCATGTTGGTCTTGCCGATGATAACCGCGCCGGCCTGCCGCAGCCGGCTGACGATCGCGGCATCGCGCAGCGGAGGTGCTGCGGCCTTGAGCATCAGCGAGCCGGCCGTGGTTGGCTCGCCGGCGACATCGAACAAATCCTTGATCGAGACGATGCTGCCGTCGAGCGGCCCGAGCGTCACGCCGGCTTGGCTGCGCGCATCGCTGGCATCGGCCGCGGCCCGCGCGGCTTCGGCATAGAGCTTCGTGAACACACGCTCTTCGCCGGCACGGGCGGCGAGGCGCGCAAGGATGGTTTCCAGATGATCACGGACGGATTGCATTTTCGGTGTCGGACTCCGGACGCCTTGAACGTCTTAAGGGATAGCGGCCAGTGCCTGGCTTGCCGAGACTTAACCCGGCGCAGACGGTTTTGCACCCTGTCGAATGCGAGGAAAATCCGATGCTCTACAAAGGCAGTTGCCACTGCGGCAAGGTCGCCTTCGAATTCAAGGCCGAACTGACCAGCGCCATCAGGTGCAATTGCTCGATCTGCTCGCGCAAGGGCGCCCTGTTGTGTGCCATCCCGCACGGGACCTTGCGGGTCCTGGCCTGGGGCGACGATTTGGGCACCTACACATTCGGCAATCATGCCATCGCGCACCGGTTCTGCCGGGCCTGCGGCATCCATCCCTTTGCGGAGGATGTCCGCGAGGGCCGTGAACGCAGCGCCTACATCAACATCAACTGCGTGGCCGATCTCGACCCCTCGACCCTGTCGGTCTTCGATTTCGACGGGCGGTCGGCCTGAGTTCGCTCGTCGCTGCCGTCACAACGGCGTCGACCCGAAAACCGTGATGGTTCTCGGGCCGACGCGCAGGTGTCAGGGAAGCCTGATTGCGGCGAGGCTACTCGGCCTGCTTCGGGCCGCGCAGGAACACCACGCTGGCCGCCAGCAATGTCGCCGCGCCGCAATGGGCGAAGGCACTGGCGACGCCGGTGTGGTCGACCAGCAGGCCGCCGAAGACGGCGCCGAGCGCGATCGCCACCTGGAACGTCGCCACCATCAGTCCGCCGGCGCTTTCTGCCTGGTCGGGTGCTGCCCGCACCAGCCAGCTCTGCAGCCCGACCGGAACGGCGCCGAAAGCAAAGCCCCAGACCGCAACGGCGGCAGCGGCGATCGTCGGCGAAGCTCCGAAAACCAGCATCGAGGCGGCGGCCGGTGCGATCAGCAAGGGCGCCAGCCCAACGGCTGCCTTGAGGCTGCGCTCGGCCAGGATGCCGCCGGCGACATTGCCGAAGAAGCCGCCAATGCCATAGGCCAGCAGCACCAGCGAGATCGTCTCGATGTCGAGCACGGGGACCTTCTCGAGGAAGGGACGGACATAGGTGAAGCCGGCAAAGTGTCCCGAAGCGACCAGCAGCACGACCAGCAGCGCCACCCGGATCGACGGACGCTTCAGCACGTGGAGCAAGGTGCGGAAGCTTGCCACACCCACGGGGGGGCAATTTCGGAATGGTGGCCAGCTGCACCAGCAGCGCCAGGGCGGCGACCACGGTCGCAATCATGAAGGCCGTGCGCCAGCCCCAGATGTCACCGACATAGGCGCCGACCGGCGCCGCACAGACGGTCGCCAGCGAAACGCCGGTCAGGATGATCGACATGGCGCGCGGCATCAATCGCATCGGCACCATCCGCAGCGCGGCCGTGGATCGCCGGGTCTGGATGAATTGCCAAGCCTTCCGGACGCAATGCCATTGCCGGGCCACCCGCATGCAATAGCTTGCCAGAACCAGGCAGCGAGAGGCCGGCGGCAAGCCGGTCCGAAGAGGAGAACCAATGCCAAATCATCCGAAGCTCATCGCACTCGCCGTCATGCTTGCGGTTCCCGGGCGCGCCTTTGCCCTCGAGGACAGCTACCTGCCGGCCGACAAGATCCCCTATGTGGCGGAAGTACCCGACCAGCCGCATCGTCTTGGCCCATTGTGGGGCGAGCGGGCCAAGGGTCCGGCAGGCACGTTGCTGAAGGTTCCCGGCAACTGGCGCGCACCGGTCCATGCGCACACCGCGGATTACCGTGCGGTGGTCATAAAGGGGATGTGGGCGCACTGGCAGATGGATGGCGGCGAGGCGACCAAGGTCGAACTGCCTCCTGGATCCTACTGGACCCAGAAAGCCAATGAGATGCATGACGACGCCTGCGTCTCCGACACGGAATGCGTGATCCTGCTGATCAACGACACGCCCTACGAAACCTACTTCCAGAAATAGGCTGGGATGCGGCTACGAGGCGTGACGCAAGCTGACGCCGCTGCCCTTGTCGAACAGCACCACCTTGTCGGGGTTCCAGGCAAAGCGCACCGCCTGCTCGATGGCGACGTCGGTCCTGGCCGGCACGGTTGCACGCAGTGTCGCGTCGCCGACGCGCAGCGTCAGGATCTTTTCGACGCCGTGGTTCTCGACGTCGTGGACACGCGCCTCGACCGGCGCGCCGCTCTCGAGATAGACGTCCTCGGGACGAATGCCGAAGACGAGCGGGCGACCGTCGGTCGCCCCGCCCGCTTTGGCTCCCCCTGAAAAAGGCAATTCGAAATTCAGCGGCGCCATCACCGCGCGGCCGTTCACGAGCTTGCCGTCGATGAGGTTCATCGGCGGCGAGCCGACGAAGCTCGCCACATAGGTGTCGCGTGGATTGTTGTAGATCTCATGCGGTGTGCCGGTCTGGACGATTCGGCCATGGTTGAGCACGCCGACCTTGTCACCCATCGACATCGCCTCGATCTGATCGTGGGTGACGAACAGGAAGGTGGCGCCGAGCTGTATCTGCAGGTTCTTCAGTTCAGTCCGCAGCGCCTCGCGCAGCTTGGCGTCGAGCGCAGACAGCGGCTCGTCCATCAGGAACACACGCGGCTTGCGCACGATGGCGCGGCCGATCGAGACGCGCTGCATCTCGCCGCCGGACAGCCGATCCGTCTTGCGGTCGAGCAGATGCTCGATCCGCAGCGTACGGGCGGCACGGTCGACACGGTCCTTGATCTCGGCGTCGGGCAGCCGGCGAATTTTCGGCTTCAGCGGGAATTCGAGATTTTCGCGCACCGTGTAGCGCGGATAGAGCGAATATTGCTGCAGCACCAGCGCCACGTCACGCTCGGCCGCACCCCAGTCGGCAACGTCGACGCCGTCGATGAAGACCTGGCCTTCGCTGGGCTTCTCCAGGCCGGCGATAAGCCGCAGCGTCGTCGTCTTGCCGGCGCCCGTCTCGCCCAGCAGCACGAAGAACTCGCCATCGGCAATATCGAGATCGAGCCCGGTGAGCGCCGTGTGGTTGCCGAAGGTCTTCGAGATGTTCTTGAGCTGGATATGGGCCATCAGAGTCTCACCTCAAGCGACTTGCCGCTTGCCTTGTCGAAGAAATGCGCCTGGGTCGGGTCGATCCTGGCGAAGACCCTTTCACCGGGTCCGGCAACGAAGCCGCTCTTGGTGCGGGCCCGCAGCAACTCGGTTCCGACCTTGAGATCGACGATGTCGAAGGAGCCGAGCGGCTCGACGATATGTGTGTCGACAGGCACGAAGCCCTCGGTCGCCTCGCGCCGGATGAGCACGCCTTCCGGCCGTATGCCAAGCGCCAACTGGCCGCCGGCATGGCCGTTGAGCTTCGACAGCAGGGCTCGCGGGAACTCGAAGCCGGCGGCGGCTCCACCGACCGTCACCGAAACCGAGGACGTCGTCTCGGCCACCGCCGCATCGGTGACATTCATCACCGGGCTGCCGACGAATTGCGCCACGAACAGATTTGCCGGCTGCGAATAGACCTCGTCGGGCGTGCCGACCTGCTGCAAGACGCCTGCGTGCATGATGACGATGCGGTCGGCCAGGCTCATGGCCTCGATCTGGTCGTGCGTGACATAGATGGTGGTCGAGCCCTGCTTGATGTGCAGCCGCTTGATTTCCGCGCGCATCTCCTCGCGCAGCTTGGCGTCGAGCGCGCCGATCGGCTCATCCATCAGCATGGCTTTCGGCCGCCGCACCAGAGCGCGGCCAATGGCGACGCGCTGCATGTCGCCACCCGAGAGCGCCGACGGCTTCTTGTCCAGCAGGTCGGTGATCTGCAGCGTCTTGGCGACGGAGCGCACCTCGCTGTCGATCTCCGTCTTGCTCTTGCGCGTGGCACGCAAGGGGAAGGCGATGTTCTCGTAGACGCTCATATGCGGATAGAGCGAGAACGACTGGAACACCATGGCGATGTCGCGATCGGCGGCCTTCAAATGCTGCACCGGCTTGCCGTCGATGAAGATGTCGCCCTCGTCGATGGTTTCCAGCCCGGCGATGGCGCGCAGCGTCGTCGTCTTGCCGCAGCCCGATTGGCCGAGCAGCACGATGAACTCGTTGTCGGCGATCTTGAGGTTCAGGTCCTTGATGACCTGGACGGCGCCGAAGAATTTCTGGACGCCGCGAAGCTCGATCTGGGTCAATGCTGTGCTCCCGGATTGCGCACCTGGCCGGTGCCGGCCTTCTCCTCGGGCGCGATCTTGGAGGTTACGTTGAAGCCGACGAGCCCGATCAGGATGATGGTCAGGCCATAGCTGTGCAGCAGCATGTTCCAGGGCTGGCAGAGCGCGACGATGCCGAGCACCATCAATATCTGCGACCCAGGTTCAAGGTATTTCTGGTTGAAGGCGCGAAAACTCATTTGCGGATCGCTCCGAAGGACATGCCGCGCAGCAGATGATTGCGAAGCAGGAAGGTGAAGATGGCGACCGGCAGCAGGAACAGGAAGGTTCCGGAGGCGATCACCGTCCAGTCCGGCAGGCCCGAACCGACCTGGCTCGGGATGAAGGGAGGCGCGGTCTGGGCGCGGCGGTTGGTCATGATCAGCGCAAAGGCGTATTCGTTCCATGCGGTGATGAAACAGAACACGGCGGTGGCGGCGATGCCCGTGGCGGCCTCCGGCAGCACGATCTTGAAGAACGCCTCCATGCGCGTGTAGCCGTCGACAAGCGCGGCCTCCTCATATTCCTTCGGAATCTCGTCCATGAAACCCTTCATCAGCCACACGGAGAAGGACAGGTTGAAGGCGGTGTAGAGAATGATCAGGCCCAGATGCGTATCGTTGAGCCCGACTGCCCGGTACATCAGGAACATCGGGATGGCGACCACCACCGCCGGCAACATGCGCGTCGACAGGATGAAGAAGAGCAGGTCCGCTTCCCCCTTCACCTTGAAGCGCGAGAAGCCATAGGCGGTGAATGTCCCCATGCCGACCGCCAACACCGTCGAGGTGATGGCGATGATGAGCGAGTTCAGGAAGCGGCTCGGATATCCCGACCATTGCACCTGGCCCTTGCCGTCGCGCACGATCTTCTCGCCGCCGTCGAACACGACGCGCTCCCACCACGGGGCGGCGGCATATTCTTCGGCCGACGGCGGGCTGCGCAACTGTGAGCGCTTTGTGAAAAGTTTGACGAAAGGCGAGATGGTCGGCTCGAACATCACCGTCGGCGGGATCGTCGTGGCCAGGTTGCGTGGCTTGAACGAGGTCGCCACGATCCAGTAGATCGGCGCCAGGAAGATGATCGTCACCAAAAGGACGGCGACAATAGCGACCTTGTTGAGCGCCCGTTCACCCGAAGTCTGGACGGCCGCCATCTCAGCGCTCCTTAACTTTGTTGAGGTATTTCACATAGATGTTGGTGATCGCCAGCACCATGATCAGCACGATATAGGCAAGCGCGCAGGAGCGCCCCGTCTGCCATTCCTGGAAAGCCATCTTGTAGAGACGGATGGAAATCACCTCCGTGCTCGGCTGCGTCGACAGCACATAAGCAAGATCGAAAGTCTTGAAGGCTTCCATGGTGCGGAAGATGACCGCGATCATCAGGATCGGCGCGACCAGCGGCAGCGTGATGCGGAAGAAGGTATAGAACGGCCCGGCGCGGTCGATCGCGGCAGCTTCGTAAAGATGCTTCGGCACCGCCGAAAGCCCGGCGAGCGACAACAGCATGACGAAGGGCGACCACATCCAGATGTCCGTGAACGCGACCGCGTAGAGCGCCATCTTCGGGTCGCCGAGCCATTGGAATTTGCCGAGGTCGAGCACGTAGTTGATGACACCCCAGGACGGATCGTAGAGCAGCTTCCAGAACAGGCCGACCACCGCCATCGAGAGCATCATCGGCAAGAGCAGCAATGTCGTGATCAGGCCCTTGAGCGGAATGGTGCGATTGAGCAGCATTGCCGTTCCAAAGCCGACGACAACCTGACCGACGACCGAGACGATGACGTATTTCGCGGTCACCGCGAAATTGTTCCAGATATAAGGGTCGCTGAGGAGCTCGCGATAGTTCTTCAGTCCGACGAAATTGGCCGGCGCATTGGTCGATGCGCGGAAGTCGGTGAAGGAATAGCCGAGCGAATAGATCAGCGGAAAGATGTTGAAGACGATCAGGAACACGATCGTCGGGATGATGAAGAGGTTGCGTATCGAAATGTCGCTGAGGCCGCGAGAGGCGGCTCTGGAGGAGGTATTCAGCGGTGTGATCATTGTGGTCGCCAAGACCTGCTCCCATTCCTGAAAAAGAAAACGGAGGAGGCGCAGGCCTCCTCCGCACTACATGTCGGTTATTGGCCGCGGCCGTATTTCTTGAACGTGGCGTCCCAATCCTTCGCCAGCGCATCCAGCATTTCCTTGGCCGTACCATCGCCGTTTACGATGTACGGATAGACACGCTGGTTGAGCTGCTGCAGCAGTTCCGCATACTCCGGCACCGCCCAGAAGTCCTTGACCTTGAACATCGTGTCGTAGAAGGCCTTGTTGTAGGGCGTGGCGTTCTGGAACTCGGCCGATTCCAGCACGGCCTTGTTGCAGGTGTAGCCGCCGAGGGCCGCCCACTTCTTCTGCGTATCGTCCTGGATGAACCACTTCAGGAATTTCATCGCCTCTTCCTTGTTGTTGGAATAGGAGACGACGGAAATGCCCTGGCCGCCGAGCGCGGCGAACTGCTCGCCACCTGGACCTGCCGGGTTGGCGAAGAAGCCGGTGTTCTTGGCGTTCGGGTTCGACGCCTCGTTGATCAACGAGGGGAAGAAGGCGAAGTAGTTCATGCTCATCGCCGCCAGGCCTTCGGTGATGGCCTGGTTGTTCTCGACGAAAAAGGCGTTGGTCCAGCCCGGAGGCGTGAAGCCGAACAGCTTGCGGTAGTTTTCCGCCGCGGCCACCGCCTTGTCCGAGTTGATGATGCCGTCGACCTTGTAGGTGCCGAAGTCGCCGAGCTCACCGCCATACGAGAACAGCGCGTTCTCGAAGCCCATCGCCAGGCCGTCATACTGGTTCTGTGTGTAGATGGCGATGCCGTAGCGGTTCTGGTCGGGCCTGTTGAAGAACTCCGCGATGTCGGTCATTTCCTTGAAGGTCTTCGGAACGGCAAGGTCGTAGCCATACTTGGCCTTGAACGCTTCCATTTCCTTCGGATCCTCGAACCAGTCCTTGCGGTAGGCCCAGCCCACGGCGTCGCCCTCGGCCGGGATCGACCAGTATTTGCCGCTGTTGCCGGGATATTCGGAGTAGAACTTGACCGTCGCCGGAGCCATCTTGTCGAGAACCTTGTTCTCTTTGACGAAGTCGGTGAGGTCGACATAGTGACCGCCCTCGGAGGCGGCACCAAGCCATTGCGAGTCGCCGACGACCAGGTCATAGGCGCTGCCCTTGGCGTTGAACTCGGTAAAGGCCTTGGTCTGGAAGTCGGCCCACGGGGTGGTTTCCACCGTGATCTTGACGCCGGTTTGCTTCTCGTACTCGTTGCCGAGCTCCTGCAGATAGTTTGCGGGATCCCATTCAGCCCAGAAGATGGTGAGTGACTTTTCCTGCGCGTAAACGGACGTTCCGCAGGCAAGCGTTAAGCCGATACCAGCAAGTACGCTGGTCACTAACTTGCGCATAATGATTTCCTCCCTTGTGCGCGTTCTACCTTATCGTGCGAGCCGGCAACGTGGCCGGCCCTGGTAGTTCCTCCCGTGATCGCACCTTTCCGGTTTCGAGCCTCCTCGCCCCGCCGGAAAATGGATCGCAGCCCTCACTTTCGATCCGCTTTTCTGATCCAATCTGGTATTACCAATTTTGCATGCGCGTCAAGCCCTTTCTTGGCAGCTTGACGTGGCCATTTCCATCGGATTACCGCTTTATCTGCCTGTTTTACCAAGATTTTCCTACTCAGTGATATGATCGGGTATTGTCCAATACCCCACCCAACCGCTAAGATCAGTAGTGTGCATGCCAATCTGGTCGAACCAGTTAGGCTCTATTTCACGACTGCCTTCGGATCGAGGCTGCCTCCTTCATCGACCGATTCCGCCACTGCCGCACGCACCAGCGCCCCGGCCGCCCACTGTGCGACCGACATCGTCCGGCGGCTGTCCAGCCCCCAGATATCCTTGAGCACGATCAGCACCTCGACGCCGAAGATAAGCGACAGCGCCTGTGCCAGCCGCTTGAAGTCGCGCGGCGGCAAACGGCCCTTGAGCGGCGCGATCGCATCCTTCAGCAGGTCGATGCGGTGGCCACGCGTAAAGGCGGGCTCACCGCCCAGCGTGCCGGCCTGACGCCGCGCCCATTGATCGAGCGACAGCTTCAGTGCTGCCTTGAACGTAGCCTCGAAGGCCTCGATGCGCGGCATGGCCGTGTCGAACAGCTCGGCGACCCGGCGCTCGGCATCGGCGGAGGTCGATTGCCAGGTGAGGATTGGCCCCAGCCCCTCGTCGACGACGGCCTGCACCAGTGCCGACTGGCTCGGGAAGTAACGATAGGCGGTGGCGCGGGAAACCTCGGCCGCCTCGGCGACCTCGCTGACCGAGGGCGTGACGCCCGCCTGCATCAGCCTTGTTGCCGTCTCCAGCATCAGCCGTTTGGTCCGCGCGCGCGGCCCACGTTCGGGCACTGGGCCGGTTGCCCGTTCAGCCTCGTCGCTCGCAGCGGATTGTTGACGTGAGACATTCATACCAATACGATACGCACGTCTCAAAAATTTGCAATGGCGTCCGCATCGTCGAGTGGCCCGGGCAATGAGCGATGGGGGCGGCATCGCGCCTGCCAGGATTGGGAGAGCGCAATGAAGCGTATCTATGTGGTGGGGACCGCGGACACCAAGGGCGAGGAACTCGCCTTCCTGGCCGATGCAATCACGGCTGCGGGCGCCCTCGTTTGTCGTGTCGATGTCGGAACGCGCGACGCAACCATCCCCGTCGATATCAGCGCGAGGGAAATCGCCGACCATCATCCCGGCGGCAGTGAAACCGTGCTCGGCGGCAATGATCGCGGCGCCGCGGTCGCCGCAATGGGCATCGCCTTCGCCCGCTTTGCCCAATCGCGCAACGACATCGCGGCCATGATCGGCATTGGCGGCGGTGGCGGCACATCGATCGTCACGTCGGGCATGCGCGCCCTGCCGCTCGGCCTGCCCAAGATCATGGTCTCGACGCTCGCCTCCGGCGACACCGCTCCCTACGTCGATGTCTCCGACATCATCATGATGCCTTCTGTGACCGACATGGCCGGACTGAACCGGCTCTCCCGTGTCGTGTTGTACAACGCGGCTCAAGCCATATCAGGCATGGCGGCCAGCCCGGCGCCACCACCCGACGGCAAACCATCGATCGGCCTCACCATGTTCGGCGTCACCACGCCTTGCGTGACCGCCATCGCCGACCAGCTCCGTTCCGGATATGACTGCATGGTCTTCCACGCCACCGGCACTGGCGGCCGCAGCATGGAAAAGCTGGCCGACAGCGGCTTGCTGTCCGGCGTCGTCGACATCACCACGACCGAAGTCTGCGATCTTCTGTTCGGCGGCGTGCTGCCGGCGACGGAGGATCGTTTCGGCGCCGTCGCACGCACGGGGCTGCCCTATGTCGGCTCCGTCGGCGCGCTCGATATGGTGAACTTCTGGGCGCCTTCGACCATCCCGGAGCACTATCGCGACCGGCTGTTCTACGAACACAATCCCAATGTCACGCTGATGCGCACCACGGCGGACGAATGCCGTGCGATCGGCGAGTGGATCGGCACCAGGCTCGCCCGCTGCGGGGGACCGGTGCATTTTCTCATCCCGGAAAAAGGCGTCTCGGCGCTCGACATCGAAGGCGGCGCCTTCTTCGACCCGGAAGCCGACGCCGTTCTGTTCGATGCCATCGAGCGCACCATCAAGCCCAACGGCAAGCGCCGCGTGACGCGCCTGCCGCTGCATATCAACGACCCGGAATTCGCAAAGGCAGCAACAGCGGCCTTCCTCGACATCGCCAGACAGTGAGAGACCTCAAAAAATGCCCGCCATACCGCGCAAGGACATCTTGAAGAAATTCAGGGGAATGATCGACAAGGGCGTGCCGATCGTCGGCGGCGGCGCCGGCACCGGCCTGTCGGCGAAGGCCGAGGAGGCCGGTGGCATCGACCTCATCATCATCTACAATTCCGGCCGCTACCGCATGGCCGGGCGCGGCTCGGCCGCCGGCCTGCTCGCCTATGGCAACGCCAACGAGATCGTCAAGGAAATGGCCTATGAGGTGCTGCCTGTGGTCAGACACACGCCGGTGCTGGCCGGCGTCAACGGCACCGACCCGTTCGTCATCATGCCGCTGCTATTGGCAGAGCTGAAGACGATGGGCTTTTCCGGCGTGCAGAATTTTCCCACCATCGGCCTGTTCGACGGCAGCATGCGGCAGAGCTTCGAGGAAACCGGCATGGGCTTCGGCCTCGAGGTCGACATGATCGCCGAGGCGCACAAGCTCGATCTCTTGACCACGCCCTATGTCTTCAACCCGGATGAGGCCCGCGCCATGACCAAGGCCGGTGCCGACATCGTCGTCGCCCATATGGGTGTGACGACAGGCGGCTCGATCGGCGCCACGTCAGCCAAGTCGCTCGACGACTGCATTCAGGAGATCGACGCCATCGCCAATGCCGCGCGCTCGGTGCGCAAGGATGTCATCCTGCTTTGCCATGGCGGCCCGATTTCGATGCCCGACGACGCCCGTTACATTCTCTCCCAGGCCAAGGGCCTGCACGGCTTCTATGGCGCCAGCTCGATGGAACGGCTGCCGGCGGAAGCCGCGATCGCCAAGCAGACGGCCGATTTCAAGGCCGTCGCGCTCGGCGGCCAGAAGACCACATTCAAGAAAAAGAAGGGATGAGTGAGATGACCGACAAGAGCAAAGTGTTCGTGTACCCGAAGGACGTCAGCGCCTTCGGCTTCGACTGGGGAAAATTGGCGCTGACGGTGGCGCCCGAAGTGAATGGCGCAACCCGCTTTTCCGGCGGGGTCGTCGACCTGCCTTCCGGCAAGGGCCACACGCGCCACAACCATCCGGGCGCGGAAGAAATCATCTTCGTCATCTCAGGCCATGGCGAACAGATGGTCGAGGACGAGAAGGGCAATCCGATGGTCGAGAAGGTCGGCCCCGGCTGCACCATCTACGTGCCGGAAAGCCGCTTTCATTCGACGCTCAACACCGGCGACGGGCCGATGCAGCTGTTCGTCGTCTATTCGCCGGCAGGACCTGAACTGGTTTTGCGTGAGCTGCCGGATTTCAGGCTGATTCCGCCGGGGCAGTGATCTTTCCTCGGTTCCGGCTCCGACCTCTGCCCTCGGGGAGAGGTCGGATTGCCCCGAATTGCTTTTCCCGGATGGCAATCCGGGTGAGGGGGCAGCAGCCTCAATACCAGCTAGGCCGTCCCACCCCTGTTC